>CAYMJH010000001.1:0-24088 GCA_964390385.1 uncultured Bacteroidales bacterium
GAGCATCTGGCTGTTAACCAGAGGGTCCTAAGTTCGAGTCTTAGCTGAGGAGCAAGAGCGGGGTGCCAAACACCCCGCTTCTTGTTATGTACTATGTTTATATAATATACTCCGCGTCTGCCGATAAGTATTACATTTAAATCCTCCCCCTGCCCCCTCCAAAGGGGGAGAATGCCCCCCCTTGCTTGTCTATAGGCAGAACATTATACTTAATGCAATTAATTTAAAGCATAAGCCTATTATTTACATCCAGGTATGAGCAGTGAGATGTCCCCCGCTGGCCTTGCTCTGCCGAAGCGGCTACGCGAAGGCGAAGCGGGGGGAAGGGGGTGGACTAAAAATGCAGCTTTTAAACAGACATCATAAAAATTATATTTTCCCTTCCTGCCGTGTTGCTTTCCGTCGTTGATCACTGCATTTCAGTCATTGACATATAACGAGGAGAGCTTTGTTTCGTGCTGTCATAAACAGGTCAACTATTTTATGGCATTCGTCATAAGAATCAATCTTATTTTATTCCCCTGCGTAAACTCAGAAAAAACTACTAATATTTATAAAGTGAGTATGAAAGCAATTTTGATTGAAGGGACGCATTCCACGCCGGCAATAAACTTTTGCGAAGACGGGAGATTGTTGATCGAAGGCCGTTCGCTGCCTGAAGACGTCAACAAGTTTTACAAACCACTTATTGAATGGATCATTAAATTGACCGCTGAATCCGTAAGGCTTGATATCAACCTGGAATACTTTAACAGCGCTTCGGCCAAGAAACTGCTTGAATTGCTGAAAAGCCTTGATGCCAACAGCAGGATTAAGAGTCTTATCATTAACTGGCACTATGAGGAAGGTGACGATGATGCGCTGGAAACAGGACAGATTTTCGAAGATCTTTTAAGGAGGGCTCAGTTCAGGTATCATGAATATGCTGAGGCAGCCTGATGCAGGATGATCCGGCATAACTACCGAAAATCAGCCCTGGCAAAGTGTTTGCCACCGGCATACTGAACCAATAGATTTTTCGATTCAATCAACCATTCTTCGATCGTTTCGGATCCTCCGAAATTGAAAAAAGCCATTATAAATGTCTTTGTTTTATCGGTCACGCTGGTTCTTTCCGAATCGCTGGTAGGATTTCCAAAGGGCCCCAGGGCATCCTTCAGCACCGGCAAACCGCTGATATTCATCAGGCCCCTTCCGATGGCCTGATACTGATCCCCTTCATTTCCGACCGTAAGGATTACGGTGTCCCGAATTTTTTCCGCGTCATAACCGCCGATGGAGATGCCTGACCTCACAGAGACCAGATTCAGAATGTCTATGATCGTATTGACCCGGTAAAGATTTTTCCCCTGCAGCATTCTGCGCATCAGGGCTTCAGCGGATAGCCTGTAGCGGGACGGATCTTTGCCCAACGCTTTGTAGGCCTGCCTGGCCTCATGAATAGCGGGTATTTTGCAGAGTTCTTCAAGGGTCAGTGCACTGCGGATCTCTCCCATCGTTTTATCCATGATCTGCCACAGCAGATCATTATCCGGCGATAATGAAATCCCGCAACTGAGGGTGTGCAGGATAAGCCGGGGACATTTTGCCCTGACCTTTTCATCGATGGTGATGGATAATACAGGTTCCTTTTCCATGTTATATAATGACAATAGTATGCATAATGAACAAGGAACATCGAACGCCGAACGCTGAAGTAAGGACAGGGAGCGCATTATCTTCGTTATTCAACATTCGGTGTTTCTTGTTCGATATTCTAATCCGTCCTATAATATATTATTGCAGGACGGGGACTTGCAACAAGATATTTTAAGACGCATGATGACCGGCGATCATCTCAATAAACTGATCGAATAAGTATTCGGTATCGGTGGGACCGCTCGAAGCTTCGGGATGGAACTGGGTGGAGAAGAATGGTTTTGATCTGTGGCGCATGCCTTCGTTGGTTTGATCATTCAGGTTTATGAACAACGGCTCCCAGTCGGGTGGAATGGTGTCGTTGTCAATGGCATATCCGTGATTCTGCGAAGTGATATAGGCTTTATGGGTATCTTTAAGCAAAACGGGCTGATTATGACTGCGGTGCCCGTATTTCAGCTTATACGTGTCGGCTCCGGCTGCCAGGGCCAGCAACTGATTTCCGAGGCAGATCCCGTAAATGGGAATATTGCCTGATAAGGCTTTTCGCAGGTTTTTAATGGTCGCCTGGCACATTTTCGGATCACCGGGACCATTGGAGATGAACAAGCCGTCATAGGATTCCGTTGTAAAGTCATAATCCCAGGGCACTACCGTTACCGTGGTATCCCGTTTCAGCAAGTTTCTGATTATGTTGTATTTCACGCCGCAATCCACCAATAAGATCCGGTATTTCCCCTGTCCATACACTTTTTTCTCCCCGATACTGACCTGTTTTACCAGGTTGTCCTTGTTAGGGTCGTAGAATGCAATGTTTTCCTCTTCAAAAACGATCTTGCCCAGCATGGTCCCCTGTTCCCTCAGGATCTTTGTTATGGCGCGGGTATCCACACCGAACAGGCCCGGAATTTTATATTCCTTAAGCCATTCTCCAAGGCTTTTATTAGAATTCCAGTGGCTGTAATCATCGGTATAATCCGAGATAACCAGTCCGCTTATATGAAGCGAATAGGATTCGAAAAATTTGAGCAGGTCGTCTTCGCGAACATAGCCGGGGACCCCGTAATTCCCAATAATAGGATAAGTAAGTGTAAGGATCTGCCCTTTGTAGGAAGGATCGGTGAGGCTTTCGGGATATCCCGTCATGGCCGTATTAAAGACAACCTCGCCGGAAATCGATCTCCCGTAGCCGAATGAAAAGCCTTCAAACGTGTTTCCGTCTTTCAGCACCAGCTTTATCCTGTTCTTTTTTACCATGCCTGACTTACAATGTTATTTTGTTTTCGCGGAAAGCATTGATGATATCCTCAACCTGTTCGGCTGCAATTTTCTTGGCAATGATCTTCTTGTTTTTATCCAGTATGAAAATCTGGGGTGTCGTCAGGATGTCATAGGTAACTTTATAATCATACGAATAGGGATTCCAGGCATTGATCCAACCATAAAGCTTGTGTGCATTGACAAAATCGACCCATTTCACCTTTCCCTCTTCACCAAATAGTGTGCTGACGGCCAATACTTTCACTCCCTTTTGCTTCAGTCTGCTTTCATAGATATTATACAGTTGCGGTATGGCCGTTTTGCAGTGCCCGCAATCCGATTCCCAAAATACCAGCACCAGGTATTCTGCTTCTTCCTGGTGCAATTTGAAGTGCATGCCAACGTGCGGAAACTTCTTCATGACGGAATCCTTTTCGGCTTTTATAAAGTGCTCAGCCGGGATTTGGACCAGTTCGATATCAGGGGCAATTTTGCCGATGAGCAAAGGCTTTGTCTTATCCACCCTTTCCTTCAGGTCGGCGATGAATTTTGGATCGCTCCACCACGATTCGGTGATGTAATACTTGTCGGCAATATGAATTTGTACCGCGTCCATGCCCATGTAATTGCTTTTGCCAAAATAGTTGAACAGGGTAATGAGCATGTACCGGAAAAGATTGGAATCAGGCCGCGCCTTTGCGATCAGCCTGTCGATTTCAAGGTTCAGTGAATCGGGTATCTGGGGAACTACCTTGGTAATATAGTTCATCAGCTTTTCTTCGTAAAGGGGCGTGCGGAGCAGTCTTGCATCGCCGATATCGAAGTTGTCGAAATAATGATTCCGGTAATAGTAATACTGCCAGGCCGAATCGATGAGTTTGCCGTCTGCGTCACGCGGGGGATCAGGAACGACAATATCCAGCGTAGCTTTAAGGAAGGTGGAAACGAAAAGGGAGGGATGTTCCGATGCAATTCTCCCGATGTAAGAAAGGCGGCTTTCGTTGATCCTCTTCGATTCCTCAAGAAGGCGCTCTTTTTCCGCCGTGTCTTCCGTTTTTTTCATCAGCGACTGCACGCTGTCGGCCCTGTTTCGGAGTCCGACCATGAACTGCTGGAATTCCAGAAACAGCTGGTTTTCCTCAGATCCCTTGAAAGATAGGGTATGAACAAAATCAGCCGTATCGGTTTCAAGGGAAAAAACCTGATCCTTGCCCAAGATCATTTCGAAGTAACGGGTACTGGGCAGGTAAACAATATACATCCCTTCCGGAAGCGGATTGCTCCCTTTGAAAACGCCGTACCCTTTTTTATCGATCACCGTCGTGTCGTCGGGATACATCGATTTGTTGAGATAGTGGCCCAGGATAACGGTTGTATCCTGCATACCGTTGATTTTGATTTTGATTTCATAGCCCTGCGCAAAGGAGGGGAAAGGCAACAGAAAAAGCATCATGAACAAGCCGATGATGCTGAATTTGATCAGGTGTTTCATAGGATATTTCCGACTTTTTCCGGGTGGCTAAAATTAGATATAAATCTTAATATAGAAAAAACATGCTGCTATAATATTGAAGGAAGCCGTTACTGAACATATTCAGGGATATTTTTGTACCTTGCCGGCATGCATTTATCTCAGAAAGCCTGTCGTCATTTATAAAACTGAAAAATGTACACGATAAAAGATTGTCAGGAGATCATTAACAAAAGGCTTGCCAGGCTTCCCATACCCCGACAGCCTGAAAATTTGTATGATCCGATCCGTTATGTTGCAGAACTGGAGGGCAAAAGGATAAGGCCGGCCCTGGTGCTGATGGGATTCAATCTCTTTGCTGACGATATTGAGGATGCCATAAATCCTGCCATTGCCATTGAGCTGTTTCATAATTTCACCCTGGTGCATGACGATATCATGGATCAGTCCGATTTACGGAGAAACAAGCCCACAGTGCACAAAAAATGGAACGTGAACATAGGCATTTTATCCGGTGATGCCATGCTGATCAAAGCTTACGAATTGCTGACCCGGAGTCCTTCTGCGAGCTTATCAGGCATACTGGAGGTTTTTAACAAAACCGCACTGGAAGTATGCGAGGGGCAGCAACTGGATATGGATTTTGAATCACGGGCCGTGGTCACCCTGCAGGAATATCTCCATATGATCGAATTGAAAACAGCCGTTCTGCTGGCAGCCTCATTAAAAATTGGGGCTATCAGCGCCGGTTCTGCCATTAGGGATGCCGGTTACCTGGCTGAATTTGGCAAAAACATCGGCATGGCATTTCAACTGCAGGACGACTTGCTGGATGTCTATGGTACTCTTGAGCAATTTGGCAAACAACCCGGAAATGACATCGTTTCGAATAAAAAGACCTTTTTGATGCTGACGGCTCTTGACCTGGCCCGGGGTGAAATGCTGCGTACCCTGAAAAACTGCATGGAACAAAAAAAATTCAACCGTGATGAAAAAGTTAGGCAGGTCATTTCAGTTTATGATGCATTGGGGATCAAAAACATCACGGAGCATAAAATCAATTCGTTTTATGACCTGGGCATAAAATCGCTGGAAAAAATCGGCTGCAGCCATCAGCGAAAGCAACCCCTCTTTCAGTTTGCCGAAATAATGATGCACCGGAAAAAATAGGGAAGCCGGCTGCTATTTTTTTGCCGATACTTTTTCCAGGTAGACTTCATAATGACGATTGAGCAGGGAATCCATTTTTTGGTTAAGTGCCTGCTGGTTATAGACCCGGCTGATTTCCGCCATGCGGTTCACCATCGACAGGGTATATTGGATGTCATTCTGCGAGCTGCGGATGAAGTCCGGTTTCTGATCGAGGTAAAACGACAGATAGGCATCGCAGATATCGCCATATCGCCCCAGGATGGCATTGGCCTTGCCCGCCTCATTGACCTGGTAATAGGAATTGGCCATGGCAACGCTGAAATAATCATAGGGGATTTTTTCATGGGGGGTTAGATCGTTGCATTTATCCAATACCACGACAGCCCTGGCATTATCTCCTTCACGGATCAGTTCATCGGCCAACCGGATAAAACGGTTTCGTAACCTGACGACCGACATGGTGCGGACATGGAAGTCGTCGAGATAGACCCTGGGATCATTCATATTGCCCCACCGGTAGGTGTTCATCAGCCTGTCATAGAGGATGCCGGTATTGATCCGGCCCACATCCAGCTGGCCCGAGATGCGCGATTTGATCGGCACCAAACGGTAGGCAAATCCTTCCAGCTGAAAATACTCATCGAGTCCGAGGGTTCCGTCATGGCCGCTTGAAACATAATAGATCGGCCTCTCCCAGTTGTTGTTGGCCAGGATGTCCAGCACAATGAAATCGCTTTTAATCAGGTGGTTTTTTCTGAAATTCCATTCGATGACAGGAACGATGAATGCGGCATCCCCGGCCTGCACGGTTCCGTTCCTGATCACCAGCGCCGTATCAACCGGCATCCTGAATTTACGGGTCGGAATGAAGCTATAAATATCGCCGTTCTGACTTTCAACCTTGGTCTGGGGTTTGTCGCTCAGGACAAAAGCCATAATGTCTTTCAGATTCGCCGGCTGGCTGGTTCTTTCCTGGATATAAACTACGTCGTTGGTACCCATCCGGAATTTCTCGGGCGGAACAGATATTGGCAAAATATCTGATTCATAAGCTTTTCGCAACATCTGATCAATATACCAGTCCATGTTCAGCAGCATCAGGTTTACCACCCTGACATCGGTACGGATCCCCTCCACCTCCTGGGCATACCAAAGCGGGAAAGTATCGTTATCACCGTTGGTAAACAAAATGGCATTTTTTTCGCAGGAATTGAGATAATTATAGGCAATATCCCTGGCGGTATAGCGTCCGGAGCGGTTATGGTCATCCCAGTTTTCTGCAGCCAGGATCCCGGGAACAGATACCAGGCATACGGCTGTTATTATGCCGGCAGTAACAGGGTTCCGGAAGCGCTTCCCGAGGCTGTCAAACAATCCCAGAACGCCAAGGCCTATCCAGACGGAAAAGGCGTAAAATGATCCGGCGTAGGAATAATCCCTTTCCCTGGGCTCGAAGGGTTTCTGATTCAGGTAAACAACAATGGCAATACCGGTTAAAACGAATAGCAGCATGACCACCCAGAAATTCTTTACATCGCGCTGCAACTGGTAGAACAAACCAACCAGTCCCAGTATCAGGGGTAAAAAGTAATACGTGTTTCTTGAAGGGGCATTTTTCATATCGCCGGGAAGCTTTTCCTGGGATCCGACCAGCAGATCGTCTAAGGGCCGTATGCCGCTGATCCAATTGCCGTGCAGGGATCCGCCATGTCCCTGGACATCATTCTGACGGCCTGCGAAATTCCACATGAAATACCGGAAATACATATGACCCAGTTGATAAGCGAAGAAAAACTTCAGATTATTTCCGAATCCGGGGGAATTTTTCGGTGCGGAACGGTTGTACATGGTGTTTCCCTCGGCATCCCGCCTGATGTTGCCCTGCGCATCCCGAAGCGGCTCATAGAGCTTTGACTCATTCAATCCGGTCCATTCGATATATCCGTTCACATGATCATTGTCCGAACTCCACATGCGGGGGAATACCGTGGTGAATTCCTTATCGAATTCATATTTCACCTTGCGGTTTGTGACTTTATACCGGCCGTCGACTTTCGAGTAGGTGGCCTTCCCTTCTTTCAGGCCGATTGGTCGTGCATTGAAATACTGTCCCTTGATCAGCGGCCTGTCTCCATATTGCTCCCGGTTGATGTAATAAAGCAGGGAAAAAACGGTTTCCGGGTCATTTTCATCCATGGGGGGATCGGCGACGGACCGGATCACGATCATGGCGAAGGAGGAATAGCCCAGCAGGATGACGGCGATGCCGGTTAGAATGGTGTTCAGCAGGTATTTTTTCCGTTTCAGGCTCATCCAGATGGCATAGGCCAATCCGCCTATCAGCAGGACCACATAAAACAGTACACCGGTGTTATAGGGGAGCCCGAAACCATTCACGAATACCAGCTCAAACCTGGTGGCCAGCCATACGACACCGGGGATGATCAGGTACATTATCGTACCCAGCAGAATGGCAGCGATGATCAGGGCATAGACAATGCCTTTTGAAGTGACTTTGTATTTCCGGAAGTAATAAACCATCACAATGGCAGGGATGGCAAGAAGATTCAGCAAATGCACCCCGATGGACAACCCCATCAGGTAAGCGATAAGAATAAGCCAGCGGTTGGCATGCTTTGCGTCGGCTTCATTTTCCCATTTCAGGATAGCCCAGAAAACGATGGCTGTGAAAAAGGACGAGCTTGCATACACTTCGCCTTCCACGGCAGAAAACCAAAAAGTATCGGTGAAGGTATAGGCCAGTGCTCCCACCAGACCGCTCCCGAGAATGGCAATAAGGGTGGCCGGAGATAGGGACAGGGCAATCTGTTCGGTATTGGCATGGACATAGCCTGAGGGTCCGGAATTCTTCACATGGGCCAGTTTTAGTCCAAGGTGAGTGATGGTCCAGAACAGGAACATGACGGTGAAAGCGCTGGCAATGCCCGACATGCCATTGACCATCATGGCAACCTTCTCCGGATTGCCGCCCGCAAACAGGGAAGCCAGGCGGGCTGTAAGCATGAAAAACGGAGCTCCCGGAGGGTGTCCCACCTGAAGCTTGTAGGCACTGGCAATAAATTCCCCGCAATCCCATAAGCTTACCGTGGGTTCAAGGGTGAGGAAATAGGTAACCGCAGCTGTGACAAAGGTTATCCAGCCCAGCACGCTATTATAAATCCTGAATTGTTTCATTGTTTTAGGAGCTTCCTTTAGGCAGTTTGAAATAATTCCTGCAAATTTTAAAAAAATAATTGTCTAATTTGAATTTGTTTCGGGTATAATAACTCAAATAGTGCTAAATAAAACTAAAAATTGTTAATATTTGCCGATCATGAAAAGAAAAGACAGAACCGGGATTGTTTATTCGACGGATCCGGAATTCCGTTATAAACACGATGCTGAAGAAGAAAGGATCACATTGCCACCGCAGCAGCAGGACCTCAGGGTCATGCTTGATGCCAGGAACCGGAAGGGGAAGCAGGTAACCCTGATAACAGGCTTTGTCGGGAGTGATACCGATCTTCAGGCGCTTGCCAGGGAGCTCAAGATGCTCTGCGGAACAGGAGGATCAGCCAAGGAAGGGGAGATCATCGTGCAGGGAAATTTTCGTGAAAAGGTTCTGGCTTACCTCTTGGATAAAAAATATAAAGCAAAAAGGGCAGGTGGATAAGAACTGGCTTTTAAAAGGGGCGGAAAAACAGCTGGTAAAGCTGCGGCATTTTAGCACACGCCGCAAGATTCTGCTGGGATTTGCCCTGGTCCTTTTGATCCTGTACGCTGTATGCTTGCCTGAAAAGCTGTTTGATGACCCGACATCGGCTGTGTTGTTCGACAGGGAAGGGATATTGCTGGGGGCGAAAATAGCCGATGACGGGCAATGGCGGTTTCCCGAGGCCGTCACCGTACCCCCTAAGCTGGAAACCTCCATCCTGGCTTATGAGGACAGGTATTTTAAATTGCATCCCGGATTTAATCCGGTTTCCATGACCAGGGCACTGGTGCAGAATATCAGGGCAGGCAGCATCGTGCAGGGCGGGAGTACGCTTACCATGCAGGTAATAAGGCTTTCGAGGAAGGGCAAACCCAGGACAGTCGCTGAGAAACTGGTTGAAATCATCCTTGCCACAAGACTCGAACTGACTGCAAGCAAGGCGGAGATTCTCCGGCTGTATTGTTCCCACGCTCCATACGGTGGTAATGTAATCGGATTGGAAGCCGCATCGTGGCGCTATTTCGGGTTCAGCAGCCCGGAGCTGTCATGGGCAGAAGCCGCCTTGCTGGCCGTGTTGCCTAACTCCCCTTCCATGATTCACCCGGGCAGGAACAGGATTCGGCTGCTGGAGAAACGAAACCGTTTGCTTGACAAGCTTCATCAGCAGGGAAAAATGGACTCGCTCACCTGCCGTATTTCAAAGCTGGAACCGATACCGGAACATCCGCTTCCACTCCCTCAGCTGGCACCTCATCTGCTGGCAAGGGCATGCAGGATGCAGCCCGGGATGGTGGTACACTCTACCCTGGATGCAGCCCTTCAGGCAAAAGCCTCTGACATTTTGAAAAAGTATAACGCTATTTACCGTCATAATGAGATCCATAACCTGGCTGCCCTGATCGTCGAAGTGGAATCCGGCAATGTGGCAGCCTATATCGGCAATGTAACCGAGGGGCAAAGGGGTGGTAACGGCAATGACGTCGATATCATTACGGCGTCGCGCAGCACGGGAAGCCTGCTGAAACCCATTTTATTCGGAGCCATGCTGGAGGACGGAAAAATTTTACCGGGCAGTCTTATTCCGGATATTCCTACAACATTCAAAGGTTTTTCTCCCCAGAACTTTAACCAGCAATATGACGGAGCCGTTCCGGCCCGAAATGCGCTATCGCGGTCTCTCAACGTGCCTGCCGTGCGCATGTTGCAGGAATACGGGGTGGAACGCTTTCATCACCTGCTGAGGCAGCTGGGTATGAGCACGGTTAACAAGCCTTCCGACCATTATGGTCTGACCCTTATCCTGGGCGGAGCGGAGGGCAGCCTATGGGAGATGCTTGCTGTCTATGCCTTTTTTTCCCGTACACTGAACCATTACAATCTTACCCATCAGTACTATAAATCTGATTTTCGCCCCATGAATTTTTATGCAGGCGAAAAAGCCGGTACTCCTTTGTCCGGGGCTTCTGATCAGCCCTATATTTTCAGCGCCTCCACCCTGTGGTCGATGTACAATGCCATGCATGAGGTCAACCGGCCGGATGAGGAGACAGGATGGAAACTTTACACTTCTCAGCGAAGAGTGGCCTGGAAAACCGGTACAAGCTTCGGGTACCGTGATGGCTGGGCTATCGGCACCACGCCGGAATACGCCATCGGCGTATGGGCAGGTAATGCTGATGGTGAAGGACGTCCCGGACTGACAGGAATCGCCACGGCAGCGCCTGTAATGTTCGAACTTTTCAATCTCCTGCCGGTCAAAAGCTGGTTTCAGGAGCCGGTGGATGAGCTCGTCGAAGCCTATGTCTGCCGCAGGAGCGGTTACCTGGCCGGTGTTTACTGCGATGAAGCGGATACCCTTTCCATACCCTATACCTGCAAAGCAGCTCCTGCCTGTCCTTTTCATCGTCTGGTGCATCTTTCTCCTGACGGGCGTTACCAGGTAAACAGCGATTGCGAGGAGGTATCACGAATGCTGCACAAAGCCTGGTTCGTGCTGCCACCGGTTCAGGAATGGTACTACCGGAACAGGCATCATGACTATACGGTATTGCCGTCGTTCAAGCCGGGTTGCGGGCAGGAAGAAATCCGCTCGATGGAATTGATCTATCCCAGGGAGGAGGTGCGGATCTACATTCCGGTCCAACTCGACGGGACGAGAGGCCGTGTTGTTTTCGAAGCGGCTCACCGGCGACCTGAAACGGCCATATACTGGCACCTGGACGACCAGTTCATTGCGGTCACTCAAACCATTCACCAGGTTGAATTGCTTCCTCCCGGCGGCTGGCATAAACTGACGCTGGTGGATGAAAACGGCGAGACCCTCAACAAAAGATTTCAGGTGATGGATCAGGAATGACCCTGTCAGCCAGGTTAAACGAAAAATTCGGATGGCCTCAGCCTGGGCCGGGGGTTAACTATTTTTAACGAAACCGGGTCCGGCTGAATCGGCATTTTATTTATATATTTGCCGTCCAAACCCGGATTATACAGATGCAAAAAAAGGATAATGTAATACGCCGGCGCCTGAGGGCATCCTTTGTGACCTCCGTCATCAGCATTTCGCTGGTCCTGTATATGCTGGGATTAATAGGACTGCTTTTGCTTAACACCAAAAAGCTTTCGGATTATGTCAAGGAAAACATAGGGTTCAGCATCTTCCTCAACGATGACATCAAGGAAGTTGAGATTTTCGGAATGCAGAAGATCCTGGATGCCAAACATTATGTAAAGGAAACACGGTACATAACCAAGGAGCAGGCGGTCAGTGATTTTAAAGAAGACTGGGGCGAAGATTTTGAGGATTTTCTCGGCTTCAATCCGCTGCCCGCATCCGTTGATGTCAAGTTGTATGCCCCCTATGCCAATGCCGACAGTATTGCCGTGATTGAAAAGGATATACTCAACTACGACGGTGTAAGGGATGTGGTTTACCAGAAAGACCTGATCTACAAGGTTAACAACAATGTCAGGAAAATCAGCATCACCATTCTTGCGTTCAGCTTTTTGCTCTTCCTGATCGCCCTGACCCTGATCAACAATACCATCAGGCTGTCAGTTTATGCCAAACGTTTTATCATCCGCACCATGCAACTGGTGGGAGCTCAACATGCCCTGATCCGCAGGCCTTTCCTGTTCAGGAGCCTTTACCAGGGATCTTTGTCTGCCTTGATTGCCATCGGATTGCTGATAGGTACCATGATGATTGCCGAACGTCAGCTGGAAGGACTTTTCAGCCTTAAGGACTACCGGATCTCTGCGATCCTTTTCTCCATGGTGATCTTTGTCGGCATCCTGCTGGCCCTGATCTCAACCAGTTTATCCGTTAACCGTTATCTTTCCATGACAACCGACGAACTCTATACATAACTTTTAACGATATGGCGAATAAAAAAGAAGAAACCGTCAGTAAAACCGGATTTGCACTCGGAAAAGAAAACTACAAGCTCATGGTGATCGGATTTGTCATCATTATCATCGGATTTTTGCTGATGATAGGAGGCAAATCAGAAGATCCTTCGGTGTTTAATGCGGATGAGATTTTCAGTTTCCGCCGGATTACCCTGGCTCCAATGGTTGTGCTGGCCGGTTTTATATTCGAGATCTGGGCTGTTCTCAAAAAACCCAGGGAAAATTAATCATCGCTTTCATGCATTGGATTGAAGCGCTCATCATTGCCATAGTCGAGGGCATCACGGAATTCCTGCCCATATCGTCGACAGGGCATATGATCATTGCCAAGGAGATCCTGCAGATGCAGGACAGCGAATTCATCAACCTTTTTATCGTTAACATCCAGTTCGGAGCGATTCTTTCGGTTGTTGTACTTTACTGGAAGAGGTTTTTCAAATCCCTTGATTTTTACTATAAATTGTTTGTAGCCTGTCTGCCTGCCGCAATTTTCGGACTGCTGATCGGGGATCTCATTGACAGGCTCCTGGACAACCCTTTGGTGGTTGCCTGCTCTCTGGTGGCAGGCGGAGTGATCCTTCTTTTCGTTGACCGGTGGTTCAGCCACGCCGGCGACAGCCCGGAGATCACTTACCCACAGGCGTTCAGGATTGGTCTTTTTCAGGTCATCGCCATGATCCCCGGTGTATCGAGGTCAGCCGCCACCATCATCGGCGGGATGGTTGAAAAGCTGAACCGGAAAAATGCGGCCGAATTTTCATTTTTCCTGGCCGTTCCGACCATGTTTGGGGCTTCTGCTTATAAGCTTTACAAGGGCTTTGACACGCTGACCAGTGAAAATACGGGCATCCTGTTATTCGGCAATGCGGTTGCCTTCGTTGTAGCCCTGGTTGCCATCAAGGGATTTATTTATTTCCTGACCCGTAACGGATTCAGGATATTCGGATGGTACAGGATAGTGGCCGGACTGGTGATTATTGCCATGATAGCTGCCGGTAAAATTGTATTGCCATAATGGATTTTGTAAAGGGCGAGGTACTGTTATTCAACAAGCCTTTTGGCTGGACTTCCTTTCAATTGGTCAACAAGGTGAGATTTATCCTTAAGCATAAGCTGAAAATCAAAAAAATCAAAGTCGGGCATGCGGGCACACTGGATCCCCTGGCAACGGGACTGATGGTTCTGTGTACCGGCCGGGAAACAAAGAACATCACCCGATACCAGGACCTGTTCAAAGAATATATCGCTACCCTGAAACTGGGCGCAACAACGCCGTCTTTTGACCTTGAAACAGAAGTCGATGCATTTTTCCCCTTTGAACATATAACGAAAGAAATGGTTTATGAAGTATTGGACCGGTTCACCGGAGAAACGTTGCAGGAACCGCCTGCCTTTTCCGCCAAATTTATTGACGGTGTAAGGGCATACAAGTACGCCAGGAAAGGAAGGGACGTTAAACTAACCGGGAACCTGATCCATATTCAGACCCTGGAACTGCTGAAATTTGAGCTTCCCTATATCAGCCTGCGGATAGTGTGCAGTAAGGGCACTTATATCAGGGCGCTGGCAAGGGATATCGGAAGGGCCTTGCATTCGGGAGCCCATCTCGCCAGCCTCCTGCGCAGTAAAATCGGGGATTTTCTTGTTGAGGATGCCCTGACCATTGAAGAATTTGAAAGAAATCTGATTTTTTTGTAACTTTTTTTTGGCATTTACGTAAAAGCGTCGAATATAAAATGCTGAAGTTTCAACATCTCATTCCATGAAATTATCACAGTATAAATACAACCTACCGGATGAACTGATCGCCAAATATCCGGCAGAGAAAAGAGACGAATCGCGGTTAATGGTCCTGAAGAGACATACCCATAAAATCGAGCACCGTATGTTTAAGGACATCCTGAATTACTTTGATGAAAACGATGTGATGGTGGTTAACAATACCAAGGTTTTTCCGGCGAGGCTTTATGGCAACAAGGAGAAAACCGGTGCAGAGATTGAGGTCTTCCTGCTCCGGGAGCTCAACCGTGAACAGCGGCTATGGGACGTGCTGGTTGACCCTGCCAGGAAGATCAGGATCGGGAATAAACTGTATTTCGGAGATAATGATGATTCGCTGGTTGCGGAGGTAATTGATAACACCACTTCCCGGGGGCGCACCCTGAGGTTCTTGTTTGACGGTGATTATGAAGAATTTAAAAAAACCTTGTACCGGTTGGGAGAAACACCGCTTCCCAAATTCATAAAACGGGCCGTTCAATCGGAGGACCGGGAACGATATCAGACGATTTTTGCCAAGCATGAAGGTGCGGTTGCGGCTCCTACGGCCGGTCTGCATTTCAGTCGGGAGCTCATCAAGAGACTCGAAATAAAAGGGATCAGATTTGCAGAGATCACCCTGCATGTGGGGCTGGGAAATTTCAGGACCGTTGACGTCGAAGATCTTACCAAGCATAAGATGGATTCAGAACGCATCATCATTTCTGAGGAGGCTGCCAGGATCGTTAATGATGCGAAAGATAATCACAAACATGTCTGTGCTATTGGCACTACCGTGCTGAGAACGCTGGAAAGTTCAGTATCAACCATGGGACACCTGAAACCCTATGACGGATGGACCAATAAATTCATTTTTCCTCCCTATGAGTTCAGTGTTCCGACACGCATGGTTTCCAATTTTCATTTGCCCTTGTCAACCCTGTTGATGATGGTTTCTGCCTTTGCGGGCTTTGAATTTCTCTTTGAGTCTTACAAAATCGCCATCAAGGAAAAATACCGGTTCGGCACTTACGGCGATGCCATGCTGATTCTGTAGGCCTGATTTTGTTCCTGCCCCAACGCTATTGCGTGATGACCGACGACCGGCTATTCCACCAGGTCAATCCAGTGAAAGGGATCCTCCATATCGCCGTTCTGTATGGCGGTAATGCTGTTGTACAGTTTTGTTGAAAAGGGACCCGGATTACCGTCTTTGCAGTATTCGTAAGTGATCCGGAGATCGGGATCGACAATCTTTCGTATGGGTGTTATAACGGCAGCTGTACCGCAAGCACCGACCTCATCAAACGACGGAAGTTCTTCCACCGGCAAAGGCCTTCTTTCGACTTTCATCCCCATTTTTTTGGCCAGTTCGATAACGCTCATATTCGTGATGGAGGGCAGAATCGACATGGATTCAGGCGTAACATAGGTATTTTCTTTGATACCGAAAAAATTGGCCGGTCCGGCTTCATCGACATATTTTTTTTCCTTTGCATCGAGGTACAGTGTAGTGGAAAATCCCTGCTGATGGGCAATTTCAAGAGAAGTAAGGCTGGCTGCATAATTGCCTCCCACCTTGAAGGCTCCGGTCCCAAGGGGTGCTGCCCTGTCGAAATTCCGGCAGATCATGATATCCACCGGTTTGAATCCCTCCTTGAAATACGGGCCAACCGGTGTTACAAATACCATGAAAAAATATTCCCTGGCAGGCTTCACCCCAACCTCAGCCCCGCTTCCGATCAGCAGCGGCCGTATATACAGTGAGGCTCCCAATCCGTAAGGGGGAATAAAACGCTCGTTCAGCCGTATGGCTGTAAAAACCGCACGCTGAAATATTTCCTCGGGCACCGGGGCCATTTTAATTCCCAGGGCCGTGTCATGCATCCTTTTGGCATTTTCGCGCCAGCGAAACACTCTGATCTTGCCGTCCTTGCCGCGAAATGCCTTCAGTCCTTCGAAGGCTTCCTGTCCATAATGCAGACAGGTGGCCGCCATATGCATCTGAATGTATTCCGAAGAGGAGATTTCCAGCTCTCCCCACTTGCCTTCGCGGTAGTAACAGCGCACGTTATAGTCAGTCTTCATATAGGCAAAGGGAAGGTGTTTCCAGTCTATTATTTCCATGGTAAAGCCTTATTTTTCATTCAATTTCAAAATTAATCATTTACACTTATGCTGCAACCAGGTAACTTCATTATTTTTTTTTCGTACAAGAACCAATACAGCCGGCTGAATCAACATCTGAATTACGGCAGGCTGTTGTGATCGGATTTTTTATCATGGTTTTTTTAATTACTTTTAATAACTGCCATTTGAAATAAAAAAATAAATTCATAGTTTTATATTTAAATAAACCCTAACCATGGAACAAGAAAAGAACCTGATTATGGTTACCTGGGATTTTACCGAAAAAAATCTCTATGCCCTTAAGCACGCCGTTAATATTTCCCGTATGCTGAAAAGCGAAATCGCGCTTCTTCACGTGGTGAAAAAGGAAAGCGAAATAGCTGATGCCCAAAAAAGAATGGAAGAAGATGTTCATAAAGCCATCCAGGATACAACCATCAAATTCAACTTTGTTGCCCGCGAAGGCTCGATTTTTCACACCATCGGAGAAACCGCCGCCGAACTCAATGCCTTAATGGTTATTATGGGAACCCATGGGATAAAAGGCATGCAAAAGCTTATGGGAAGCTGGGCACTGAAGGTAATTGCCAGCTCCAAAGCCCCGTTCGTTGTTGTGCAGGAGGCACCGAAAGCGGAGGTTTTTAAGAATATTGTCATCCCGATTTCATACCGGCGTGAAATCAAGGAATGTATTTCGTGGACGCATTTCTTTTCACGGACCTTTAATACGAAGTTCATCATGATCCGTGCCAAATATACCGATTCGAATTTCAAGCGGGGAGTGGAATCCAATACCTATTTTCTGTCGAAATACTTTACTACAAAAAACATCCGGTATGAAGTTAAAATTGCTGACGGAGAGTCAGACTTTGGCAACGAGATTGTAAATTATGCCAGGCAGATCGAGGCGGATGCCATATTGGTTATGACCACCAGGGACATAGGATTTGCCGATTACGTGCTGGGTCCCCAGGAGCAATACATCATAGCCAACAGTGAAAAAATACCCGTGATATGCATTAATCCGCGTCCCGTTAAAATCGGAGGCGGTTTTAGTGCCAGCGGCGGATAATTTTCTGAATGCTTTTCGGGATTGTCCAACGAGCAATATAAGAGGCTTGATACAGCCTCTTTTTTTTTAATACACCGGTATGAAAATCGTCATTGCCACTAACAATATCTATAAAGTAGAAGAAATCCGGCATGCGCTTCATAGGCGCATCGAATTGCTGACCCTTGGAGATATCGGTTTCGCCGGAGATATTCCCGAGTCGGGGAATACCCTCGAAGCCAACGCCATCCAGAAGGCCCGCTATATCCATGACCGTTATGGAATCAGTTGTTTTGCCGATGATACCGGGCTCGAAATAGCAGCCTTGAACGGAGAACCTGGTGTTTATTCGGCCCGCTATGCCGGAGAAGACTGCTGTTTTGAGAACAATATCCGTAAAGTGCTCGAAGCAATGCGGAGCATACCGAACCGGCAAGCACGCTTTCGCACGATCATTGCCCTGATCCTCACCGACAAGCCGGTAATATTTGAAGGCATCGTAAACGGAGCAATAAGCATTGAAAAAAGGGGAAGCCACGGATTCGGCTATGACCCGATTTTTCAGCCGGAAGGAATGGACAAAACTTTTGCGGAAATCACACTGGAAGAAAAAAATAAAATCTCACACAGGGCTAAAGCCATCCGCAAACTTGCTGATTACCTGGATGCCCTTGCTTGATTGAAAACCTTGTTTCGGTTATGTTCCGTCCTCTGCTGCAAGATCTTTTGTCAGTACAGAAAATGCTATTATAACAATAACTTCGGCAATTTTTCGTAATATTTCAGGTAATTTTGACACCATGAAGAAAACTGCAACCATACTGACTTGCCTCCTGCTCTTTGCCTGCTTCCTGCCGGCTCAAATTCCCAACGGATCATGGCGGGATCACCTGCCCTATACCGGCGCCATTAAAATAGCTGAAGTTAACGGTAAGATTTTTTGCGCCACCAACGGGGGATTGTTTTCCTATAATACGGCTGATAACAGCCTTCAGCGATATTCCAAAGTGAACGGATTGTCGGATATAGACATCAGCACCATCGGATATTCCGGAGAAACCAAAACCCTTATGATTGGTTACCGGAACGGCAACCTCGACCTGATCCGGAATGACACCATCCATAACCTGCCCGATATTAAGATGAAAACCATCATCGGGGACAAATCAGTCAATAATATCTGTTTCTACCGAAATTATGCGTTTCTGGCCTGCAGCTTTGGTGTTATTTTATTGGATATGAATAAAATCGTCATCAAGGACAGTTATTTTTTTGGCCCGGGCGGAACCCAGATCAAGGTCAATGACATTGCCTTTGACGGGACTTATCTCTACGCTGCCACCGCTGAAGGCATTTATAAAGCGGATCATCGCGATCCGAACCTGGTGGACTATAACGCGTGGACACGGCTGATAAGCCTGCCTGATCCTGAACTTGAATACCGGCACATTGCCAGTATGAACGGCAAACTTTTCACATACTACCGGAATCCTTCCACCAACCTGGATGATATCATCACGGTGGATGAAACCGGATGGAAAAAATGGGACAAAGGCTACAGCGATCATTTTCTTCACCTTACCCGGCAGCAGGATTACCTGATTTTTTCATCGTACTACCGGACTGATGTTTACAACGAAAACGAAACCTTGGTCAATACTTTTTCATCCCTGTACTGTCAGCATGCCATGGTAGACAGGAACAATCAGATCTGGTTCGCCGATCCTGAAAAGGGACTGGGAAAGTTCGAACCGGCCGGAAACACCTTTGTTGCCCCCAACGGACCCGCATACAGGGACGTGGGGGATATCGAAATCGAATCAGGCATACTGTGGGCCGGAGGCGGCAACCTTTCCTCCCGATACAAGGGCAGGGGAGCATACAGCCTCAGGGAGGAACACTGGTCAAATTATAACAGCCTGTCGTATCCGGTTCTTGAAACCTTTTATAACATATCGGAAGTGGCCATTGATCCCCTTGATCACGGCCATGTTTACGGGGGATCACTGGGCTATGGAATCGTGGAATTTCAGGATGGAAATGTGACCGGCATTTATGATGAGACCAGCAGTATCCTTGAGCCTGTTCCGGGTTTCGGGCACGGTTTTGTGAATGTTGCAGGACTTCATTTCGATCCTTCAGGGAATCTTTGGATATCAACGAGTTTAAGTGACTACCCGGTTTATCTGATCAAAAGAGACAAAACCTGGAAGAAACTGGAATTTGAATATTCCGGATTCGGCCTGGCCACGCGCGTTGGTGATATTTTACCCACTTCCTTTCATCAGCAATGGCTGCTCATTGAAAGATACGGAATTTTGGCTTTTTCAATGGACGAAAACGGCTCGGTTAAGGAACGTGCCTTCAATGTCATCAACCAGGAAGGAGAAACTTTTGACGGCTTATTTTCCATAGCAGAGGACAGGGATGGCAACATTTGGGTAGGAACGAACCGGGGCCCCGTCATTTATTATAATGCAGCTGACATACTTGCAGAAGGTGCGACAGCCGGATACCAGCCGGCCATACCAAGAAAAGACGGAACGCAAAATGCCGATTATCTGCTGGTGACGGAAAAAATCAACGCGATTGCCGTTGACGGGGGAAACCGCAAATGGATCGGCACGGAAAATTCAGGTGTCTTCCTCCTTTCGGAAGACGGCAAGGAGGAACTGCTTCATTTCAACGCCGAAAACAGTCCCCTGCCCTCCAACAACGTGACCAGCATCGCCATCAACCATCTCAACGGCGAAGTCTTTTTCGGTACGGACAAAGGCATTTTCTCCTTCAGGGGTCAGTCCACTGAAGGCAGCGATGACTTTGAGCATGTTTACGTTTTCCCCAATCCGGTACGGGAGCATTACCAGGGGGATATCACCATAACCGGCCTGGTTACGGATGTAAATGTCAAAATTACCGATGTGAGCGGTAACCTTATTTTTGAGACGAAAGCCTATGGGGGACAAGCCATCTGGGATGGCAGGAACTTCGCCGGAAAAAAGGTGAATACGGGGGTGTACCTTGTTTTTTGTTCCAATGAGGATGGCAGCAAGACCCATGTCACAAAGCTGTTGTTTATTCATTAAACCATCATTGCGGCGATGCTTGTAAAGACACGTGCCCTGGTGCTTCATGCCGTAAAATACTCCGAATCAAGCATAATCGCATGTCTCTATACCGAGAGGTACGGAAGGCAATCCTATATCATTCATTCGGTGCGGACCAAAAGGCCAGCCTTTCCGGCCTCCTTCTTTCTTCCCCTGACCCTGCTGGAAGCCGACGCCTATTATAAACCGGGCCGGGATATTCAGCGCATTAAAGAGGTAAACTGCATACTGCATTTCCAGTCCATCCCTTTTCAGGTTGTCAAAAGCACCATTGCCTTGTTCATTGCCGAACTGCTGTACAAAACATTAAGGGAAGAAGAATCCAATCCGGCCCTCTTTGATTTCCTGGTCCATGCCATTCAATTGCTCGATATCAAAGAGGAAGGAATTCAGAATTTTCATCTGGTATTTTTGCTGGATTATATGAAGTTCCTGGGGATATACCCTTTCCAGCCTGAAATTGAAGGTCTGAAGGCAGACCAGCCGGCTTTTATATTGCCCCCTGATACAGGAGCCGTTGAGAAGCATGGATTTGAACAACTCATCCATGGCTCGCTGGCTGAACTGGGAAGTATAAAGCTCACCCATAAAACCAGGAGTTTCCTGCTGGAAAGGATCATGGAGTTTTATTCCCTGCACCTGGATCAGGTAACCGGACTCCGTTCCCTGCAGGTGCTCAGGGAAGTGTTTCAGTGAAAGGTAAAACCTGTCAAGCAATACGCATAACCGATGGAAAAAGCAATTTACGATTGGCTGTCGCTGGCCCGGAAAATGCAGTCCATAGCCCAGGCCGGACTCACCTATACTGAAAATCCGTATGATATTAACCGGTATGAACAACTGCTGCAGCTGGTTACCCAAATTTTGCACCATTATACCGGGGTGCCTATGGAGATGATCGGCAACCTTATCCGATCAGAAAAAGGCTATCTCACACCAAAGGTTGATGTCAGGGGAGTTGTTTTCAGAGAAGACAAGATCCTGATGGTCAGGGAAAAGATTGACGGATGCTGGTCGGTGCCCGGCGGATGGGCAGATGTCGGGCTGACGCCCTTTGAAGTGGCGGAAAAGGAGGTTTGGGAGGAAACCGGACTCAAGGTCAAGGCTGTGCGTCTGCTGGCCGTGCTTGACAAAAAATGCCACCGTCATCCGCCCGATTTGTATCATGTGTATAAATTGTTCGTCCTTTGTCATGAAAAGGGGGGGACCCTGACCGGAGGGCTTGAAACAAGTGAAGCCGCTTTTTTTCAGCAGCATCGGCTGCCTGTCCTCTCACTGAACCGTATTACCGAAGAACAGATCAGGCTGCTGTTTGAATACAGGGATCAGCCTGATAAGGAAACCCTATGTGATTGATACAAATTATAGATTAAAGATTTAAGATTTAAAATTGAAGAATTAGTATAAGACAACTTGAATCAATAAAATAAATATGAAATTCTTTTATCAAGAATATTAAGGCATTATCACTTCTACCCATTTTCCTTCCTGAACCGCATTGATACTGTTATCGTACATGGCCTCGGCATAGACCCCGGGAAGATAGAATCTTCCCAGGTAGGAGGCGTTCAGCGGAATGACGAAGGTTTTGCTTTGTCCCCGCGACAGGTTAAAGTAAGTTAATACACGATCATCCCTGATATCCTGATAGTCAGGCACGCTCACTTCCTGTGAAGATTCAAGATCATGCAAACGAAGGTTACGGATTTCCCAACCCGAAGGGAATATCTGGGTAATGGCCATTTCTTTATAGTCGAGCAGGGACGGATTGGTAACGGTCAATACGGCCATGAAATCACTTCCCTGTGTAAGCCGGCTGACATCCACCGGTGATCCGTTGACGTCTCTATAGGCCAGTTTCAGGTTAAGATTGTTTTCCGCGCTTTTTTCCAGGCCCGCCACCGGTATCCCCGACAGTACAACCCTGGCATAAAGCAAGCCCTGGCCTTTGTTTTCAATATGAATTTTCCCGTTGGTTGCCGTGCCGGCAATATTCAGGGTCACTTTTGAAAAAGGTCTTTCAGTGCTGGCCGTGATGGTTTTTCCGTCGTTGAAGCGGTAGGTATAACTAAGCGCCTTGGAGGTGCCGGAAGATCCGGCAAATTTGGCCATGGCCATCAGGCAATAAGCCGTTGTCTGAGTGCTCATCCAATATTCCCGCGTCAGGTTTTCCGATATCTTCAGTGCAAGGGGTGCGGCTTTTGCCCTGTCGTTCAGCAGCACCATGGTTTCGAGGATCATGGCCCAGTCACGCTCCGCCGAACCAAAGGATGAGCTGAATCCGCTGTAGGGCTTTATTTCTGTACCGGCTTGCTGGGTGAGTTGTTTTGCTGTTTCCGCCTGTCCCGCAAGGGCATAAGCGGCTGCCAGGCGCCACCTGGCCTGGACGCTCAGTTGCCTGTCTTCCCTGAGCCGGTTCATGGCTCCAAGTTCCGGTTCGCCCGCCAGGGCAAGGGTATATAAACGATAAGCCTGCTCAAGGTCATACTGAATATAAGGATCTCCGGCAGCATTCCTCCATTGCCGGGCCGCTTTTTTCTGGTATTTGAGCCAGGCGGTTTTCATGCCTGGCGGTAAGACATAACCTTTCTTTTCAGCCTCCAGCATGAAATGTCCGGCATAGGAGTTGCTCCAGTCACTTACAGAATTTCCACCCGGCCAATAGCTGAATCCGCCTCCCGAGGTAAGAAATGTTTTCAGGCGGTCAAGGCCCGCTTTGATATTGCCGGATATGCTCGCTTTGTGGTTTTCGTCCAGTTCCATTACATCGGCAAGATAGAGCTGGGGAAAAGCCCCTGAAGTTGTCTGTTCGATGCATCCGTGCGGATAACGGATCAGGAAGTGCAGGCGTCTTTCCAGGTCGATCGGGGGAATGGATGATATCTCAAGAATGCCTGCATTGGTTCCTGCCATACCGGGCAGCTGAAAGGAAGATGACCAGGATTTGCCGGGATCGAGGACAGCAGCATGCATTGCCGTAACCTCAGGATTGGAAGGCCTCACATCCAGCTCAATATCATAGGTCGCGGATAAATTGCCGCTGGAAGCAACCACGGTGACTTTGCCCAGGCCTATCCTGGCTGCCGTCTTCAGTGAAAAATTAACCACCTGGTCTCCCGGCTGCCCGAAGGAAACCGATTTGGATTTTTCATCCTGCGCGATGAGCAATTCATTGGTTTTGATCTGGACGGATACATTTTTTATGTTTTTTTCCATGGCAAAAACCGTAACCGGTAATTTAACCTCTTCCCCCGGTCCCAGTACCCGGGGCAGAGTGGCCAGGACCATCAGCGGGCTCCTGACCGGAGTGGTTTTTTCCTGGAAGCCGTAAGCTCCGTCGGCACCGGCAATGACCATTGTTCTGACCGAACCGACATACCGCGGCATCCTGATCACAT
>CAYMJH010000001.1:24098-29310 GCA_964390385.1 uncultured Bacteroidales bacterium
CCCCTGGTTTATGCCGCCCTGGTTTTCTGGTGGCGCGGCATCCTGATCACATGGGTATTGGTTCGTCCCTGCTGCAGGGTGAACGGACCCTTGAAGATAACGACCGGCCTGAAACGGTTAGCCTTTTCACCCTCTGGCTTAGCTTCTTCTTCGGCATCGCCCCCGATGCTCAGTATACTCTCTAGCTTGCCGCCATAGGCCCCGATGACCTGGTCATATAAATCCCATGTGCGGATACCCAACGCTTCGCGCGCATAAAATACACTCCACGGATCGGGGGTTTTAAATCGGGTAAGGTCCAGCAAACCGTCATCCACAATCGCCAGGGTGTAAGTCATGGTCTTTTTGCCGGCTTCATTCACCTTCAGGACAAATTCCTTTTCAGGCTCAAGCACATCAGGCATGGAAATCTGCGGCTGAAGCCTGGTTTCCGGGTTTTCCACCAGGACGGGTATTACCCCGTACAGTCTTATGGGTAAATCATTAACGGTGTTGCCATGGGGCTGGACAAGGGTGACATGAACATAGATGTTCGGCGCCATTTCAGGCGTTATGTCAAAAGAATAGCGGGTTTCCTTTTCGGCTGCAGGTATCCATTCGGCCCGGAGAACGGAAGCCCCGGTTTCCAGGCTCACCAGTGCGCGGCCCTGGCCGCTGCTGGGAATGATGATCTCAGCCTTCTCGCCAACCTGGTAGGTGGTCTTGTCGGAATTGAATGTCAGCATGGAAGCTGCCTGCGGATCATCCCGCGTAGGCCTGCCGGCCCATCCGGGCCAGTCAATATAAACGATTCTTCCCGAAGCATGACCGCTCACCGGATCCAGTACCCGGATGAAGAAACGGCCCCATTCCGGCCTGTTGATGCGGAAATTAAACCTCCCCGTGCCGTTGGTGGTATTTACCTTTTTGGATACCACAGGCTGGTTGTAATTGTTACCGATATAACTGGCCAGGTCATCGGTGGAACTTTCCCACCAGTATCGCCAATGTATTTTGTATATCTTTACCTCAAGATTGTTGCGGCTCACAGGATTCCCATCATGATCGACCGTCACCACATCAACCCATTGGGTGGTATCGGTAAGCAGCATGCCCCGTTTGTCGCCTGCAGGAGTCCTGATGCCAACATATGAAGCATAGGGGGAATAAGGGATGGAAAAGAAATCCGTACTGAAATCCCCGCTTTCTTCGAAGACCCTGGTTACCAGGTTGGCTTTCAGCATACCGGGAGACCTCTGTTCAACCGATAGTGCAGCTGAAATCCGGGCCTTGCCATCCCCGTCAATTCTTCCGTCGAATATCGTTTGCTCCTCAGGATTGAAGGTCCTGGAGGGATCAGAAAACTTGTATTCGGGGTATTTGTCGAAAGTAGTCTCGGCCTGGGTGAGTGTTACATCGGTCTTTGCCCTGAGGTTTCTTGCGGGTGCACCGTGAAGCCAGGTCACTGCAAGATCGCCAAACAGGGTTTTATCCTGGGCGGTCAGCTTTTCAACATTAAAGCCAAAACTGATCTTCAGCCGGTTTGGCTTAATGGTTTCAATCTTAAGCGTTTTGGTAAACTCGGTTCCTCCCACTCTTACCTTTGCGTTCCAGTAACCGGTTGGGGCATCAGGACGGGTAGGGGTGGTAAAGGTAAAGAAGCCATTTGAACCGGTTCTTTTGGTAACACGATTAATTAATTGCCCCTGAGGATTATATAATTCAAAAATAATCGGATGGTTTGCGGGCAGTTGCTTTTGCTTATCCTCCAGGATGAAAGTCAGGAACAGCGTATCCCCGGGCCTCCATACGCCACGTTCACCATAAATGAAGCCTTTCAGCCCCTTTTGGATGACACTGCCGGATACGTCAAAATGGCTCAGGGATAACGAAGAACCATCATCCAGCCGCAGATAACCCCGTTGTTCAGCCTTTTTCGCGATCAGCAGGAAAGGTTTTTCGCTGCATTTCAGGGTGGCTATGCCATTGTTGTCGGTAACAGCAGTGGCAACAGGCTGTTGCTGATAGTTCAGTGCCGTGATCTCGGCGCCGGGTAAAGCCTGCGCTGTAACCAGATTGGTGACCGATACCACCAGGGCATTGTTACTTCCTCCCTTGGCAATGATGCCGAGGTCAGAAGCGAGTATGTTCCGGGCTACAAAACGGTTCTGCGTATAATATGACTTTGAGCAGGGATTGTCCCTTTGATCCCAGTCGTAATCATAATACCCGCCATCTTCATAATAATACTCTTCATAATAGTCTTCATAAGAATCCCAGTAACTGAGTTCGGTATCATCGGGTTCATCATAATTCTCATCTGCCGCATCAGGGTCTTCCTCATCCGATCCTTCGCACGGATAAAGGGAATAGCTTTTCCTGAATTGCAGCTCAATGCGGTAAATCGATCCGGGATCAGGACTGATAAGCGAAGCCAGGTCAAGATAGAAAATATTCCACGCGCTCAGGTCAACCGGTTTGCCGGTAAGCAGGACTTTTTGCTTATGTACAAGGCGGCCGGCCCTTTTCAACTGGTTACTGCCATCCAGCCGGTTCACCTGAAGGAAATGCCCGACATTGTTTTCGAATATTTTAATGATCCTCACATCCACTGCATTGAGATTAACGGCTTCAAAAGGGAATATCAATCCTTTGGAGTTGGGAAGGATTACCCCTTTACCCGCCAGGCGAACGGCAGGCCTGGATATTTCAAAGGTGATTTCCGTGGCGTAGGCCGCTGTCAATTCATATCCAAGGATGTTCATCACGCCTTTCTTAACCTGCAGTCTGACATTGCCTCCCTGCCGTACCGACGGATAGGCTTTTAAGGTATTACCATCGATATGGAAGGAAAGTGAAGTGTAATTCTCAAGGGTTATGAGGCCCTCAAAATTTTGTCCCTTCTTTACCGGATCTGAAAATTTAATCAGCAAATACTGTTCGGGCTGCTGGATCACTTTAACTTCCATTACCCTGAAATCTCCCAGGGCAGGGATTTCCAATTCCTGTTTCCCCTTTGACGTTATACCTATAGGCGCACCGTCCCAGCTGATCACTACCTTTTCTGATTTTTCAGTGCGTCTGACGCTGTCGATCGTGAATGAAAAGGTTCTACTGTCGATTGGAGGGTCCCACCTGATCGGAAAAGACCGGTTTCCCTGTTTTGCGGTAACAATCTTCCTCAGCTGTTCTTCTTCGATGGCATCGGCAGCCATCAGGGAACCTTTTATTTTATTCCATTCGAGATCATTGTTGCTGTATGACTGGAATCCGTCAATATCCACCGTGAAGTTCTGGGGTATGACCGAAAACTGAAATTCAAAAGTCTTCAGGTCAGACGGAACCTTCATCAATTTCGAAAGATGGAATTTGACGCTGTAGGTTTGGCCTGATTTAAGGTTTTCATCCGGCCGGAATTCAAGGGTTCTTTTATCGACCCAGAAAACATGGCCTGCAATCCTGGGCTTGAAAACAAACAATTCACTTTCAATGGCAGTATTGGGATCGCCGGCGTCAGGACAGTCCTCTGCCAGGATTACCTGGATGACTGATTCTGAAGAGATAACACCGGACGTAAAGGCAGCAATTCTTTCTGTGAAAGCGGGATTGACCTCAAAGACTTTTTCACTTTTCTTTTTGCACTGAACAAGAGACAAGGTTAACAGCAAAGCCATTATCCCTTTGGCAAGGATTCCTGGGAATGAATTGTTTCTCATGGTGTATAGCGTTTAAAGAGGAAAAAAACAGGCTGGCTGTAAAGTACGAAATTTCAGCGATACGGCCAAGCCGGGGCCGGAAGAATGAACAGTTTTTTTCGCGGAGTCCCGGTTCAGGGCCGAAGCATCTTCTCCAGGCCATGTGCAAGTTTTTCGGCCAGTATACCGGCTTCCGGGTCAGGATCGTTCCCTGTATACAGGATGCCGATGAGAACCACCCTGTCCAGCCTTTTCAATTCCCTGTAAAGCCAGGCTTTCTGCTGGCGGTAGGCTTCCTTAAGCTTTCGTTTGATGCGATTGCGGTCGACCGCTTTTTTAAAGCGCTTCGCACTCACTGTGAACAATGCCTGGGCAGGATATTCCAGGGGTTCCCCGGAGGTAAGCCAGAGGATCTTAACGGGAGAGCTGTGGATAGCGGCACCCGAATTAAAAAGGATTTTGATCCTGCTATCCAGGCTGAGACGCTCTTCCTTTTTGAAGGTTTTTTCAGGAACCATGGTTCACGGTCGGTTGCTCGGGTGACATATAAGGACACATTCCGGGATCATTGCTTTTTCAGTACGATCCTGATTACGGTGCCTTTTCCCAGCTCAGACTGATGCACAAAAATCTTTCCGTCATGATACTCTTCAACGATCCTTTTGGCCAGCGACAATCCCAGGCCCCATCCCCTTTCCTTGGTGGTATATCCGGGCTTGAATATGGTTTTGAATTTGCCTTTGGAAATCCCTTTTCCGGTATCGGAAACATCAACATATACCACCTGGTTATGATCGGTGATGAATATTTCAATTTCTCCCTGCCCGTTGGTAGCGTCAATGGCATTCTTGCAGATGTTCTCCACCACCCATTCAAAGAGCGATGCGTTTAGCGGGAGAAAAAGCTCTTCCGTGGTTAAATGTACATTAAACTTAATAGATCCTGATGATCTTGATTTCAGATAGTTAACTGCAGACGCAATAACCGAAATAAGATTTTCTTTCTTCAGGATGGGCTTTGAACCGATCTTTGAAAACCGCTCTGTGATCTTTTCGAGTCTCTTGATGTCTTTTTCAAGTTCAGCCAACATGTCCGATTCGCTTGTTCGCAGTTTGATCATTTCCAGCCAGGCCAGCAGAGAGGAAATAGGCGTCCCCAGCTGATGTGCGGTTTCTTTGGAAAGCCCGACCCAAACCTGGTTTTGCTCTGCATTCCGGGAGGAACTGAAGGCAAAATAGGCAACCAGGATGAAAAGCAGGATAATACCCAGCTGCACGAACGGATATACGGTAAGCTTGGTTAAAATGGTAGATTTACTGTAATACAGGAATTGTCGTTCGGTAGGTGTGAGCCCTATGATTACAGGATTTCCGTCTTCTTTCATCTGCTTTAGCTTCTTTTCCACATAACGGGGATTTTGCATTTTCACCGAATCGAGGTTCCGCATGAAAAGAATATTGTCCAAACTGTCAACCACGATAACCGGAACGGTCTCATTGTATTGCATTACTTTGCCGTAGAAATCAAGGTTTTTATCC
>CAYMJH010000001.1:29320-37558 GCA_964390385.1 uncultured Bacteroidales bacterium
GTTCGGCGTTGACAAATTTTAGTTGTGCTTCCGCCAGCAGCTCAGCCCTTTTGCGTTCCTCAACGGCAAGTCTGCGGACCAGGTTATTGGTATACCAGAGTGAGCTGACCCCAATGGAAACAGCAGCAATAAACAGCAAAAATTTCCAGCGTAATTTACGGGTATAGATGTTCAAACCGGTGAAAAATTTAGGGCGTTAAATTAATGGAAAAATTCGAAATCAGAGCTATCTTTTTCTTCCCATTTTATTTGTATTTCATCGCCCGTTTGACGCGCTTTTTTCTCCTTCGGCAGGGGTGTTTTGTTTTGTTCTTCTTCCCATTCAACTGCAGGCTGACCTTTTACCCCGGCCGGTTTTTCCGGGGAAGGCATGCTTTTCCGGTCAAAAACGCCTTTCATTTCCATTCCTTGCTCCTGCAGGTTGTCCCTGATCAGATCAAAGGCCTTTTTACTGTCGAATGCAACCTTGAAATCATCGGGATTTCCAATGATGGAAATAGGAATAACCGTTTTTGCCGCATCCTCCTCCATGATAAGATAGTCTTCTATTTCCTGCTTTTTTCGCCTGGCCTTTTTGAACAGCACATCAGACAGGGCAACCCTGAGGCGGTAATCAAAATCATTGTCAAAGGAATGGGTACCCGACAAGGCAATGTTAAAAGCAGAAGAATGAATCAGCATTTCCGGGATCCAGATTTGCCGGTCGAAAATAAAAATGTTGTTTTTCAGGGTTTTGAATTTAATGTGCCTCAGTTCTTCAACATTTATGTATCGGGAAAGGCTCAGCATGGGATCAAACTTCAGCAGCTCACCGTTGATAATTTCAAGGTCGGCCTGAGCGGTAAGGCCTGCGGGAACAAAATTCAAATGATTGTCCCAGCAGGCTATAAAAGTGGCTTTCCCTCCCATCTTCCCTTTCAGGTTTTCATCGAGAATGAATTGCTGGCTGAAGTTATTGAAGGAGGTGAAAAGTTGTTGAATATCAATATATTTTAAGTCAGCGGTACAGCTCACCAGCAGGCAGGAATCAGTCTCCTGCTGAATTAAAGAATTACCTGATATAGTACCATCTATATAATTAAAAGTGAATTTGTTAATATCAATAATTTCAGGTTCATATCCCAATTCACATTTCAAATTCGTTGCCTTGAATTTTCCGACCTGGAATTCGTCGGCATTAATTTTAGCCCTGATCTTCAGAAAGTCTGGCAGGTTGACACCGGATGCATGCTGGCCGGAAGGCCCGGAAGATCCGGAAGGACTGAGCAAGCCGTTGCCGTCAATAAACCTGGAGTAAAGATATAAATTAGAACTAATAACAGATTTTCTATCAAATAAATAATTAAATAGTCCATCCAGGTTGCCGGTTAGGAGCAAGGCAGTCTGGTTCACATTCATTGCCAAATGCTGGAAAGAGATACTTTTGTCAATCAGGATCTTACCGTTAATATCCTGAAAGACATACGGAAGGCCTTTGATTTTGACTCTGCCATCATCAAATTCAAGGTAACCCGATTGTATACCGGATAGAAAGCCTGCAACCGAAAAACCTTCCTTACCGGAAAAACTTCCGGCAGCTTTCAGCCGGGTTTCCAATGTACCACTAAGATATTCAACAGTATCTAAATCAATTAAATTGTTAAGGTTGTTTAAATTAATAGTGGAATATATTTCTGCCGCGAATTCAGGATGATCGAGGTTTGCCAGCCTGGCTTTACCGCTGATCCTACCCGTGCTGAGTCTGGCGTCAAATTTGCCGATAGTAAGGATGTAATCGGATGGCCTGTTGCCGGAAAGAGTACCTTTAATATCCACAGCGGATAGTTTGCTGCGGGTGTTTTTATTGGCCAGTGATCCGCCCGACAGCGAAAAGTCAGCCTGAATCCTGGGGAAATGACCGGCGGCCAGCGATCCTTGAAGACTCAGATTGATTTTTCCTTTTCCCTCTGCCGTGAAATCATGCAACCGGCTTTTTTCATTACGGGTCAGCAGAGAAAGGATTTCGTCAAGGCCAAAATCAGCAGAAGTAACGGTAAGGTCACACAGCAGGGATGAATCCATTTGAATATGGCCACTGAGATGAACGGGCATTTTATTCAGCGTGATTTTGCTCTGACGGAGGGTGAGTTCGTTTTGTTTGGATGAAGCTTTAAAATCAAAATAAAGGGGCATATTGCCTGCCACGCTTTTTTCATGGATGACGGCCTGCCGGAGCAGCCAGTCGGATTTTAACGCATACAAACCGGAATCTGCGGAAAATGAGCCGGAAAATACTGATTTATTGATATAGGAACTGACAGCGATGGATTTGCTTCGGTCGGTATACTTCAGATCGAAGGATGAAATGACGACATTATTAAAATCAATCCTGTATTCATCGTTGGCTTTCTCCGTGGATTCTTCCGCCGGGGATTTCCAGATGGAAAAATTATTCCTTCCGGCTTTGTCCGTGAGCAGGTTGATTTTTCCATTTAGCAGGTGAACCCCTTTTAACCGGTATTCATTTCTGATCAGCCCGAACAGCCCGAACTGAAAATAAATCCTGGAGGAGCTCAGCAGGGTATCCTGGTCACCGGTCTTGAAATCAGCATGATGCAGGCCTGCCTTCGAACGGATCAGCACATTGGAAAACTCAACGGTTGCATAGGGGAATTTCCTGATCATGCTGAAGTCGATATCCTCCACTATGATTTCAGTCAGCAAATATTCATTAAGGTTTTTTTTCAGGTATTTTACAATGGCCTTGTCATAAACAAATGACAGCACGACCAACAGGGTCACCAACAGCAAAACAAGTCCCGCCGCTGAGAATCCCAGCCATTTTAGCAGCTTCATGCGTTTTTCGTTGCTTTCCATCTATCGTTCAATAGGCTGTTCATTCCGTCATCAAAAACTGCAGGTCAGCGCCGGGATAGGGTATAAACAAAACCCCGGAATCACAGGCACCCAGAAAGGCCTGTATGGGTTGCAGCGCATGCTGCAAATACGATTGGCCTGCATTGGTTGAATTGCTGAGCAACAATAATCTCATCGGAAATCCTGTATTGGTTTTATGACTCAGGCCTGTGTCTGATGATCTCAGTTCAGGCGTTGCTTTGTATCAGAAAAGGAAGCAGTGGGGATTTTATAGGCTTTGTTTTTCAACAGATGTTCGATCTTCTGCATAAGATTCCTGCTGTCAACAGGTTTTGCCAGATAATCATCGCATCCTGCCTGCGTTATCCTGTCCCGGTCTCCGGCCATGGCAAAGGCTGTTTGGGCAATCACCGGCATCCCGGGATTTGTTTTCTTGATCTGGCGGGTTGCCTCGAGTCCGTCCATTCCCGGCATCTGGATATCCATGATCACCAAATCAATGGAATCGTCTCTAAGACACAGTTCAACTGCCTCCGTGCCTGAGGCAGCCTGAAGAATAGATACATGCGTCCTTTTCAGGATTTCGGCAAGAAAGTTCATGCTTGCGGGATCATCTTCAACCAGGAGGAAGGTTTTACCTGTCCAATTGTAATCATGATCATCAACCTCACTTTGATTTCCTGAAGGGGCACGGGTAACTTTTAAATAGGGCACGGTAAAAAAGAACGTTGTCCCGTTGCCGGGAGCAGAATTGACCCACATTTCCCCACCGAGCAGTTCGACCAGGTTTTTGGAGATGGTCAGTCCCAATCCTGTTCCTATAATATTCTTTTCCTCCGAATGAGGAGTACGCTTAAACCGGTCGAAGATGATATCCAGTTCTTCACGGGTAAGACCAACTCCGGTATCGCTGACAAAGAATTCAAGTTTTTCCTGGGAAAGGACTTTATATCCGAATTTTATGGTGCCTTTCTCCGTGAATTTGATGGCATTTCCGATCAGGTTGCTGAGTACCTGACGCAACCTGAAAGGATCTGTTTTCAGGGTCAGGTCAGGATTCTCCCTGTCGGGGGCAAGCACAATCTCCAACTGCTGCTTGTTGATCCTGTTCCTGACCTCATTGAAGGTATGGTGCAGCTCAAATAAAATATCGTTCAGATTGCATTCTTTCCTGACGATTTTCAGTTCGCCGGCTTCAATTTTTGCAATATCGATGATGTCATCTACCAGGTTGAGCAGGATTTCGCCGCTGGACTGGATGTAATGAACGAATTCCTTTTTTTGATCTTCCGGGACTTCTTCAGAGGACAGCAGATTGGAGAAGCCTATGATGGAATTCATAGGGGTTCTGATCTCATGTGACATGTTGGCCAGGAAGGAGGATTTCAGCTGATCGGATGTCTGGGCTTTGCTGGTTTGATCTTTCAGGGCATTGATGTAACGCATTTTTTCGGAAATGTCAATAATAATACCTCTTTTACCGCTTATTTTGCCTTCCTTGACAATATTATCAGCGTAAACGGAAGCCTCAAACCGGGAATTGTCTTTCCTTACCGCCATGAAGGTTGCATCCTCCAGCTTTCTATTTCCCAGGATAGCGTTGTCATGACCGGAAACAATGGTTTCCGTCAGGTTGATGCCTCGTTTCAGGTCGGCCAATGAATACTTAAAAGTTGTAAACCAGGCTTTGTTTGCATAGGTGTAACGGCCCCGTATATCGGTTTCGAAAATGCTCTGGGGAAGCAGGTCAGCCAGTTCCTGATAACGCTTTTGATTGTCCTCTGCATTTTTCAACACGGCATCATGCTGCATTTCCCAACGGTGTATCTGGGCCAGCAGGTTTTGAAATTCCTTGTAGATTTCCGTTATTTCACTTGCGGAATGACGCAGGTCAATCGCTGCCGCCTGCTGACTGAATTTGCCCCGGGCCAGTGAGGAAATATAGGCGGTGAGCTTTTCAAGATGCAGGACGGCATGCCGGGATATGATAAAACCGGCAAGAACGGAAAGGGCAATGATAAGGACAATGTATCCGAAATATATCATGTTGAGCTTTCTGAGCAGCGCCTGCTGATTATGCGCGGCCTTTTGCGTCAAGGCAACTAAAAGGGTCTCGATCTCTTTTGATTTTTCATTCAGCGCGGCGCTCATATTGGAATGACTGGCAAGCCCGATTTTATCGTCCAAAGCAACCAGTCTCTCAAAGGCATTGCAATAACTATCGAGCATGACCATCAAGGAATCCCGTTTTTCGGGTGACAGAGACTTGCTGCGCCCCAGGGCAGCCCTGAAATGATCAGCCTGATTCCTGTATCGCTGCAATAGCTCAGCCTGGTGCCACCTGAAATATTCTTTTTCATTCCGGCGCAACTGAAAAACGATTGTTTGATAACCTCCGGCAGCCTGTTCAAGCTTTTCTCCGTAATCATCCATTTCGCCTTCAAGGCCAAAGGCATTGTATCCCCGTTTATAGGTCAGATAAACCAGGCTGTCAAATAATATGTTGTAGTCATTCAGCTTTACGCTGAGCTGGGTGAAATCCGATGACATGCGAAACAGGCCGCTTTTTTCATTGGTCTTGATTTCCTTGAGCACGGCGGATATCCTTTGATCAATCTTATAATGCTCAAGCAGCTGGCGGCTCTGACCGGTACTGTAGAATTCCGGACTGACGGATTCGATCAACAGAAAGTCACTGATGGCTTTCGAATCCTTCATGAAGTTGATATACAGGTTATTGATTTGCTGAACAAAAAAGGCGATATGGCCGGTCCTGTTATGATAGATGAAAAGCGAAGGAACAACAAGAATAAAGGTTAAAACCACAAAGGACAGCAGCCAAGCCAGTAACCTGTATCTTAATGATTTAATCATTTAATTCCCCTGTTGTTACGGAGCCTGTCAAAGTAATTATAATTATTGATAGATTTTCCCGTCAGGGTTAAAAAGTTATTGACATTTTTAAGGAAACCGGGAAGGTATTAACACCCTGAAAGGTGCATTGAAAGACCGGCGGGAAAGCGCATGTCACAAAGAATCAACGGATATCCCAAAAGAAGCCGTATCCAGTTTCAGCACCCTGCCGTCAAGAATACCGGGAAAGCCCAGCATGATCTTCAGGGCCTCATTGGCCATAAGGCTGCCGGCCAGGCTGTAGAGGACTGCCTGCCCGGGCGGAAGGGACGGAAGGATGGTATCTTTCAGGAAATGAGCATCGGAGGGAATGATTTCCTGCAGGGAGTGTCCCCGGGTGTAATGCAGGACTGAAACCACAATGATTCCTCCGTGCAGCATACCGATTACCACGGGTTTACAGAGCATTTTTGCTGCCTGGTCAATGATGTAATGGGAGGCAAAGCTGTCGGTGGCATCCACAATCAGGTCATAGGCTGAAACGATAGGCTGAATATTGCTTTCGGAAAGACCGATGTTATGGATTTCAAAACGGCAGAAAGGAAATTGTCCGGCCAGCTTTTGCTTCGATACAATGGCTTTTTGTTTTCCCAGGTCTACGCTGCCATATAAGGTTTGCCGGGGGATCACAGTTTCTTCAACGATATGGTTATCGCAGATCCCGAGAAAGCCCGTCCCCGAAGCCGCAAGGTTCTGCATGGCAAAGCTTCCTTTGCCCCCGGCACCCGCTACCAGCACTTTGCATTTTTTCAGCTTTTCCTGTCCCGCGACACCAATCGCGGGACAGTCAATCTGATGTTTGAAAATACGCAGTTCACGGTCGCTAAGCAGGTCAGATTTCATGTCGCTGTCAAATTCATTGCGTAAAGATAGCAACGAATTCGATGAAAAGGAGGATCACTCAGAAAGTAAGTGCAAGTCCGGCCGAGAAAGGATACAATTCGGGACCTTTGTTTTTCTGAAACAACGAGGTCGGATAATAATCCGCATACAGGGTGATGCCTTTGTAGCCAACATGGGTGGTCAGGCCCCAGCGAAAGGGATTCAGGTAAAAATCATCCCTGTCCTTGGATTTTTTTTCTCCATCATCCCTGTTGATAACGGTTTTGGTGTGAGATCCCAGCTTCATGCCACCTACAATGCCGGCAGAAATGTAAACGCGGTCACTTCTCTTCTTGGCAAAAAGCTGCAATTCCAGTATAAGGGGTATACGAAGGTAAGTGGTAGTCAATTTGCTTTTTTCAAGGATTCCCAGTGTGTCAACGCCGATGACGGAACCGTTGCTTTTGCCCAGGGTGTTGTTGTTGCTGAAAAAGTAATTACTGAATTCAATTCCGAGGCCCGTGGTAAGGCCGAACCTGTCCTGTCCGAATCCCAGGCTGTATTGGGCAAAATTTAGGTTAACATTAAGCGATCGGCTTGCCTTCAGCTCCATAAAAGCAGCCTCGGGGGTCCTGGAAATGGAACCGCTGTTATCCAGCAGGTTGTTCATCCCGATCTCAAAACCGGCCCAATGCCCCCGGAATTTTTTCTCATCCCCGTCGGGACAGGCAAGATCTTCTTCGTCTTCCCCGCGATCATATATATCAACACTGGTCTTGTCTTCATGCTCAATAATCTCAATGTTCTTGTCTCCGATCCTTACCTTTATGGTGTCATCGGATGATGCACCACCTTTTGGCGACTCATCGGCACCGGAGGTGACCAGCGGCAGGGTGTCTCTTGTTACCCGGGTGACAGACGTATCATCCCCTTCCGGGGTAATCAATTGTTCTGTATAGTTTGCTGGTGCTGACGGCACCGTTTCGGTTTCCTGTGCAAGCATGGCAAACGGAAGCAGCAACAAAGCTGCAAGATAAACGATGTGTTTCATGGTGTTTCTTTTTTGTGCATTATGTATCCGTGAGACGGCCTGAGGGGCTGAAAAGTTACAGCCCTTAGTTATTTCTGCGGGATTCCAGGCGGAATGCCTCTGAATGGATCACAAGTTCCGTTAATTTGCCCTGGTCATTCACGACACTGTAGAGCTGTATCCGGCTTTCAGTAAGATAGTTGACACCGTCAACAACCCTTTCCGCCGTTTTCAGGACATCAACTTTTTGCACCAGAGTCCGGAGATCGGGGATGTCCTTGCCGGGTTTTTTTGCTCCGGTACCGGATGCCATCAAACCGGACGTTTCCGGAATAGGGGAGGGTATGATCAAGGCTCTTTCCACGGGCGTAACTTCAGGATTCGGATCAGGCAAAAGGGCTGAAGGAATGGCGTTGAGCAACGAAGGGGCGAAGGCAGTTTCATCCTCTTCGCTGACGGGGCATGATTTCTTTTCAATCACCGCAGCCGGCCGGGGCTTCAAAAGCGCAATTGGGCCTTCGGATTTAGTAGAATCTTATCTTAAAGGTGAAGCACTCTCTAAAGTTTTCTTCATCAACAACGTACGGGAATTGAGGATTTTTGCAGGCATAGCTTGG
>CAYMJH010000001.1:37568-56561 GCA_964390385.1 uncultured Bacteroidales bacterium
TTCAAGACGGCTTCTTGCGCCGGCTCTGTGTTATTGTGCTTATCCGGAACATCAGGCGAAGCAGTCGATGCCCAATCCATTGCGATAGGATCAGCAGGAACGGATTTCTTGCCCGGGTTAAGCAGCAGGACCAGCAATACAACCGCTGCTATGGCGGCAATACGGATTAAATATACCGGGAACCGGTAACGCGACGGAAGTGAAACGGTCTTTTTCAATCGTTCTTTACCGTAAAACCGAAGGTTGGGATCAGGCCTGAGCAGCGTTTTTTGAAAGGCCTCATAGTCGGCGACCTGCTGCGGATGAAGATCGAGGTAGTCCAACAGCCTTTTTTTGTCCTCTTCTTTCAGCAGCCCTTCCAGGTCAGCAATGCAGAATTCATTAAAATTCTGTTCATGGATGGATGCGACATCGGCAAAATCTTTCTTAAGCCCTTCCTTAAAGGGACAATGAAAGACTTCGGCCTGCAGGCTGTGGCTACCCGGTTCTGTTTCGAGGAACTGCTTTTCAAGGTCGGGGTTTTCAGACAGGAAAACCATCAGCTCGGCCGACAAAACGGGATCAAGACTGCCCTCAAGGTAGTCTGCCAGGTATTCTTCATAATTTAAACGGTTGATGGACATGGTGCACCCTTTAAATTATTGTTTCAATGCTGCCGATATAGTTTTTCAGGAACATACGGGCCCTGAAAATATATACTTTGACCTGTGATTCCGACAAACCCGTGATATGGGCTATTTCATCATAGCGATATCCTTCGTAATCCCTGAGCAAAACCACGGTCTTCTGGTCAACCGGCAACCGGTTCACGGCTTCCTCGAGCAAAGCCGAAAGACCGGTATAGGGTGATCCCGGATCAGGCGATTCATGCTGCTCGACGTCAAAATCATGGTTTCTTTTGTTCTTCCGGATCATGTCGATCATGGTATGGTATGCCGTGGTAAACAGATATGATTTGGCTTTGGCCGGATCCACCGATGAGATCCTTGTCCAGAGTTTTTCAAATGAATCCTGGACGACATCCCTGGCATTCTCGGAATCGCCGATATTCTTCAGAATAAACCGGTAAAGCCCGTCGGCATGATCATCGACGGTTTTATTGTACTCTGCAACAGTCATGTTAACATTACAATGCGGTTATAGGACGATCGGACAGCGTAAAAGTTACAGTCTGGAAATAAAAATATAACAATTTGTATATCAATGCAATATTATCACTTTTATGGGGGAATAAAAAAATAAAACCGATTATTCTTGACAAGCGGATTAAAATATTTTATATTTGACTGAGCGTTCAGTCATAAAAATTGAAAATACAGTTTCGTATTCCCCCAACCCCCCCCTCCTTCGCCAAAGGCTTCGGAGGGCAAAGCAAATCACCCAATCACCCAATCACCCAATCACTAAATCACCAAATCACCAAATAATCCAATGTGCCCCAGAACAGAAAAGCAATTTGAAGAGATCCGGGAGGAGAAAAAGGAGCTGATGCTTCAGACGGGCCTGGAGTTATTTGCCACCGACGGGTATCATAACGTATCGGTGGGTGATATCGCCAGGGCGGCCGGTATTTCGAAGGGCCTGATGTACAATTATTTTAAGAGCAAGGAAGACCTGCTGTTCTCGATTGTCCAAAAAGGTCTTCGGGATATTGCCGACGCATTTGACCTGGACAAGGATGGCATCCTTACCCGGCATGAGCTGATGGTATTCATTGACTTTGCCTTTAAGAGCCTGAAAACGAACAAGAAATTCTGGCGGCTATACTTCATGCTGATCCTGCAAGCCGATGCCTTCGGCATCGTTGAAAGGGAATATATGGCCATCAAGGAGAAACTCAGCCAGGTTGCCTATGCTTTTTTTTCAGCCCGGGGATATGACGATCCGAAATGTGAAATGATGGTTCTGGCAGCGCTTTTGGAAGGCATGGCATTCCAGTTTGTTTTTACGGATGACAATGCGCCTTATCCACTGGAGATCATGGAAGATTATATACATAAAAAATACCTGGAAAAGCAATGACAAACAACAGGAAGATCATTGTGCTCTTAACGGCGGCCGCTATGGCTCACGCTCTTTCTACGGCCCAGCAGGCCACCGACATAGTGAGGAAGGCCGATGAAAAATACAACGGTGAAAAAAGCAGTTACAGCGTGATGTCAATGACCATCATCAGGCCCGGATGGCAGAGGACCATTGAATTCAAAAGCTGGACGCTGGGAAAGGAATATGCGCTGGCATTGATCACCGCACCGGCTAAGGAAAAGGGACAGGCCTTTTTAAAAAGGGGTGCCGAGATGTGGAACTGGAATCCATCCATAAACCGGTTGATAAAACTGCCTCCTTCAATGATGTCACAGGGCTGGATGGGATCGGATTACACCAACGATGATATCCTGCGGGAATCTTCGGTGGTTCATGACTATATCCATGAGATCGCAGGGGAAGAGAACCTAGGGGGCCGGTTATGTTATAAGATCAAAATGACAGCCAGGGAAGATGCCTCCATTGTCTGGGGCAAACAAATCCGGTGGATTGACAAGAAAGACTACCTGGTGCTGAGGGTGGAATTATACGATGAGGACGGCTACCTGGTAAGGACTGAAACCGGATCGGACATCAAGGTTATGGACGGAAGATCGATCACTTCAACCATCGAACTTGTCCCCGAGGAAGAACCCGAAAACAAAACCATTATCAATATGCTGGAAATAAAGTTCAATCTCCCGGTTGAGGAGAGTTTTTTTTCACAGCAGAACATGAAACGGGTGCGTTAACCTGAGAACCTGAACGCCATGAAAGAAGAATTTATAATGGCCTGGAGAAATCTCTGGAGGAACAGACGCCGCACCATGATCACGGCAGCATCAGTTTTCTTCGCGGTTTTCTTTTCCGTCATCATGAGGTCCTACCAGCTGGGCTCCTATGACCATATGATCAATAATGTCCTGGAATCGTTTACGGGTTATATTCAGGTACAACATGCTAAATATTATAATAATCCGTCAATTGATAATGCCTTCGACTATCATGACTCGCTATTGGCCGCCCTTTCTAAAATCGACAGGGTGGTATCCGTTACTCCCCACCTCGAGTCTTTTTCACTCGCCTCCAGCGGAACGCAGACCAAAGGAGCCGTGGTCATTGCCATTGATCCCGCCAGGGAAAGAAATTTTTCTGATCCCGAAAACAAGCTGGTAAAATACAGGATCACCGAAGATGCCATAAATCGAATGGAAGCTGCCCATGTTTTACCGGGCAATCTGCTGGAAGCGTTGAAGGAAAACCTTGGCAGATCCTATTCGTCATCGGCCAGGCTTGTGCTTGAATTGGGACTTGCCGAAGAGGAAAAGGAGCGCTTTATGCCGGAAATCCTCAGGTATACTGCGGAATCAAACGGATACCTGGCTGCCGGTGACGAAGGGATCCTGGTATCGGACAAGCTTGCCGGTTACCTGAAAGTGGGGGTCGGTGATTCGGTGATCCTTATGGGACAGGGGTTTCACGGTGTTTCTGCCGCCGGGATATTTCCGGTAAGGGGGATCATAAAAATGCCTTCACCCGACATTGACAATAAACTGATCATCATGACCCTGCCTGCTGCGCAACATTTTTATGATGCTGAAGGCAAGGTTACCGCGCTTGTTGTAAACCTTAAGGATAAATCGAATTCAACCATGAGGCGGGCAAAAACCGCCATCGGCTCGCTGTTGCCCGATCAAAACATCACCGCCAAAACCTGGTATGAGCTTAATCCGGTATTGTATCAGCAGATCCAGGGGGACAGCCAGAGCGGACAGGCCATGCTCGGGATCCTTTACTTTATCATTTTCTTTGGCATATTCGGAACGGTGCTGATGATGGTTTCTGAACGGAAAAGGGAGTTCGGCGTCATGGTTTCCATCGGAATGCAAAAAGGGAAACTGAAGAGGATTGTGGCCATCGAAATGACATTGCTCGGCGCTATCGGTTTGGTGTGCGGATTGCTGGCCAGCGTGCCGCTGATCCTGTATTTTTATTATTTTCCGATCGTGCTGAAAGGTGACCTGGGCAATATGATGGAAGACTGGGGATGGGATGCCGTGATGCCCACAGCCTGGTTCGGCCCTTATTTTTACTGGCAGGCCGTGATTGTTGCCCTTATGGTGGTGCTGGCAACGGTTTATCCGTTGCGGAAAATCAGCAGGCTGAAAGAAATTGAAGCGCTTAAAGGTTAATACGGGAACTGCTATGATAGGATCAATTGCATGGAAGAACATATGGCGTAACAGGAAGAGAAGCCTGGTGGTAATCTTCGCCGTGACCCTTGGCATTGTGGCCGGGGTGCTGCTGGTCGGCATCATGGAAGGCTGGGTTAAGCAACGCCTTCATGATGCCGTATACAACGAAGTATCGCATATCCAGATCCACCGCAGTGATTTTGTTAAAAACGAGGAGACAGGCCTTACGGTGAGCTGTCCTGATAAAATGGCCCGGTATCTTGATTCATTGCCGGAGGTATCAGGATGGGTTAAAAGGACCAAAATCATTGCCATGGCCAATACGCCCTGGGCCAATGCAGGTGTAATTGTATACGGCGTCGATCCTGACAGGGAAAGGCTGATATCCGAAATTCACAACAGGATCGTTTCTGACGGAGGAGCTTACCCTGGCAGTGAAAATGCGGGCAGTATCCTGATCAGCGATAAAACGGCAGAAAGTCTCAGGCTGAAGCATTACAGGGTTACAGACAGCCTGATGAGAAGCCTGAGACTTGAGAAAGTTCCTGAAGAGGTTGTGACAAAGCTCGGAACTATTCAGGATACCCGGTTCAGGTCGCCGGCTGATTTCAGGGAAGCCTTGCGGCAGTGCTTAAACAAAAAGGAATTGGACCGGTATGGCCTTCTTGTTATGGACAAAGCGCTTGATTACAGGCTCAGGAGCAAGGTACAGATCACCCTGTCAGACCTGGGAGGAAATCCGGTCCAGGGCATATTCAGGGTGTGCGGCATCTATAAAACCACCAATACGGGCTTTGACCAGGTGTCGGTCTTTGTGCGCGCAGATGAACTTTCCGAACTGTGCGGAAGCCGGGAAATACTGACCCATGAAATGGCTGTCCTGCTCGGGAATATTGAGGACGCCGGTAAGGTCAGGGATAAACTGAGCCTTGTATCGGGTGATAATTCGGTGAGAACCTGGAAGGAGCTTGCTCCCGATGCAGCCATGATGAATGATTTCATGCTCCTTTATTATTTCATTTTCATAGGTATTATTATGCTCGCCCTCGCTTTCGGCATTATCAACACCATGCTGATGGCGATTCTTGAAAGGACTAAAGAACTGGGCATGCTGATGGCGATAGGAATGAATCGCAGAAGGGTGTTTTCGATGATTATGCTTGAAACGGTTTTTCTGACACTGGTCGGTGCGGTGATGGGTATGCTTTCGGGATGGGCCGTTGCGGAAATGCTTGGAAAGACCGGAATCCACTTCAGCGGCTGGGGCGAAGGATTTGAAGCCATCGGATTTGCCGCCAGGGTCTATCCTGTGGTAACCCCCGGCTTTATCGTATTCACGATGATCATGGTCGTGGCCACAGCCGTCATTTCTTCGATCTGGCCGGCCCGCAAGGCATTGAAATTAATACCGGTGGAAGCACTCCGAACGGAATAAAATTTTATTAAACAGGAAATCATGAAGATACTGGAGCTTAAAAACGTAACCAAGATATACAATTCAACTGAGATCAAGGTTCATGCGGTGAATAACGTGAGTCTGACATTTGAGGAAGCCGAGTTTGCCGCAATAGTCGGACCATCAGGGTCGGGCAAAACCACCCTGCTGAACCTGATAGGCGGACTTGACATGCCTACTTCCGGGGAAATCATCATCGGCGGCACCAACCTGTCAACGCTCAGATCATCTCAGCTTATTGATTTCAGGTTGTATAACATAGGATTTGTATTTCAATCCTACAATCTGATCCCCGTACTGACGGCAAAGGAAAATGTTGCCTTCATCATGACATTGCAGCAATGGCCGGTGAAGGAAAGGGAGGAACGTACCCTTGAATTGCTGAAAGCCGTAGGCCTGGAAGAAAGGATAAACAGCCGGCCTTCAAGGCTTTCGGGCGGACAGCAGCAACGGGTTGCCGTAGCCAGGGCCCTGGCCTCGAAACCGAAATTTATACTCGCTGATGAGCCTACTGCCAACCTCGACTCGAAATCAGCCGCAACCTTATTGGAAATCATGGAAAAGCTCAATCACGAGGAGAAGATCACTTTCATTTTTTCGACCCATGATCCCAGGGTGGTGAAAATGGCTCACAGGGTGATCACGTTGGAAGACGGGCAGATTATTTCGGATGTCAGGTCGGAGTGAGGAACAATAAATAGAATATTCGTGGCAAAAAAAATACTCATAGTCATTTATCTTATAGGTTCTTTTTTCCTGCCGGTAAGTTCTCAGGAGTCACCAAAGCCATTGGTGCTGAACGGTTACGTAACGACCCTGCAGAGCGTAATGTTCGATTCTCTTTCAGGGACTTTCCTGAATGAAAATCTGTTGCACAACCGGTTGAATTTTAAAGGATATTTCGGCAATAGGCTTACCTTATCAGCCGAGATCAGGAACCGGTTGTTCACAGGCGATATGGTAAGGCTCGGAAGTTTTTATACTGCAATGATCGGGGCTGATGACGGGTGGTTTGACATGTCATGGAATGTCGTTGAAAAACAGTCTTTTCTTTTCAACACAACCGTCGACAGGCTTTGGATCGATTTTCATTCGGGTATTTTCCAGTTAACCGCCGGAAGGCAGCGCATCAACTGGGGACAGGCTTTTGTCTGGAATCCTAATGACCTGTTCAATGCCTATTCCTTTTTTGATTTTGATTATGCTGAGCGGCCCGGTAGCGATGCCATAAGGTTCCAGGTTTTCCCCTCCCCGTCCGCTGCGGCCGAGCTGGCCGTTAAGGTCAACAGCGAGGAAGAGGTAACGGTTGCGGGGCTTTACAGGTTCAACAGACGGGGCTACGACATACAGTTTCTGGCAGGTATTGTTGACGGGTCGGATATAGTCATAGGAACCGGCTGGTCGGGAGCTATCGGAAGCCTGTCATTCAGGGGCGAAGCATCGTGGTTTGATCCTTACCGGGATTTTCCGGGAAAGGAAAGCACGGTAATGGCAACGGCCGGTATGGACAAGATCTTTAAGGACAATTCCATGGCACAGCTGCAGATCCTTGTCTGCAATGAACCGATTGAATTGAATGATTTCAACAACTTTTATACCGGCAGCCTTTCTGCCAAAGATCTGGCCTTTTCAAGGTTTTCAGCTTTCGGGCAGTTTACCTGGTCGATTACCCCGTTGCTGAACATGACGGTTTCGGCGATGTGGTTTCCCGACCTTGAGGGATTTTTTGCCGGGCCTTCCCTTGACTATTCCCTGGCGGAGAATCTTGATTTCTCCTTGCTCTGGCAGCATTTCGATGCCCTGATGGGCGGCAGTCATTCCAGGATAAACCTGGGCTTTCTGAGACTGAAATATAGTTACTGATGGCCGGATGCCGGTTTTTTGTAAAGGATCACTTTCACCAGCAGGCAACGGAATTCCTTTTCGACAATCCAGGATTCTTTGAGCATCCGGATCTCTTCATCCGTGAACGTATTGAATATATTGGAATAGAAGATATACCGGTGGCGGCTAAAATCCTTTGTGCCCATGGTCCTGTCGTCATCTGAAAGGTCATAGTATTTCAGCGGAAGGTTATTGGGGACCTCGGTTCCGATGGCAGGAAACGGGATTCCGGCAGCATCGATATAGGCCAGCATCTTATTCCGCAGGCTGTAATATGGCACATGGGCCAGGGTGGCATCCCATCCTTTGGCAATGGTGTCTGGATAGGTCCAGAAATTCCCGCTCAACAGTCCGCCCAGCATGATCCAGTAAAGGACTTTCCGGCCTTTTGCCGACAGGTTTACACGGTAAAGCAGCATTCCCGTGATGACGGTGAAGACCATGGTGACGGGCAGGAAATAGCGGTGGCTATTCAGCACCTTGTAAATAAGGGCGCTCGGAACAAACGCGAGGAGGGTCAATCCAAGCAGTATCAACAGGTCGTTAAGGGAAGCCCCGGCGGCCTGCTTTCGCTGATGCAGACGGAAGGCAAGGAAAAAGAGCCCCATCACGATGAACAGCTTTCCAAAGTCAACCAGTCTCCACGCAACAATGAAGATGTTCCTCAGCAATCCTTTTGCATCCACCACCTCAAAACAGCCTATCCAGGGAGAATTCTCGTGATATCCTATCCATCCTTTTTTTATGAAATGGAACACGGTATAGGCGGCAAAAAGCAATAGGGCGGGCAGATAAGGCATCAGCAGGTGCAATTGGCGGAGTGGTTTCTTCCACACGCGGTTTTTATAGCCGTCAAACAACAGGATAACCAGCACGCCCATAGTACCTCTCATATGGCTGAACATCAGTCCGATCACTGCTGCTGACAGCAGTCCTCTCCTGTTAAGAAGTACGGTATTCAGGGACAGTAACAGGAAATATACGAGCACCAGGTCGGTGGAGAAAACTATGCTTTGCGTCATAAGGGAAGTATCGGCCAATACAAGGACCATGACCGGTCGTATGGATTTTTCGGGCAGGTAATGTCGCAGGAACCTGTAAAGTTGGATCACAATGCCGATGGAGAATGGCAGCATGAGCAGGTGCATGACGACCAGGCTTTTCCCGGTGATCATCCAGGCCAGTGCCAGCAGGTAACCCATCACCGGCAGATACCCGGCGTCAAGAGAATCCGGCAACAGCAGAGAGAACTTATTTTCCAGCAGCCAAAAGGCGATTCTGGAAAAAATAAGGTCTTTGTCCCAGAAGAAGGTATTGTGGCTTACCACTATGGTCAGCAGCGTATAGAAAAGGAAGAACGGAAGCAGCAAACGGAATTCTCTGCCTGAGATTCGCCAGGATTCCGGGGGGTCATTAATCAGGGCACTGCTCATCATCAGTACCCCAGTTTATTTGCACATAATTTCAACACGAATAACAAGATGTATTTAGCATTGTTGTGGGTTGTCATTTGTCAGCCTGCCGGCAGGCAGGTTGTCGGTTGCCGCGCCGATGATCAGCTTTTGAGGGCATTGGCCCCGCTCACAATTTCGGTCAGTTCTTTGGTAATGGAGGCCTGCCGGGCTTTATTATAGGTTAATTCAAGTTCACGAATGAAATCCGTTGCATTGTCAGTGGCCTTATGCATGGCCGTCATTCTGGCCCCGTGTTCCGAAGCCCAGGAATCGAGCAGGGCTTTGTGAAAATGAATTTTCAGCGAAAGGGGTATCAGATCCTGCAGCAGCAAAGTTGCAGAAGGCTCGTATATATAGTTGAGGGGATCTTCACCTTGCCGGAGCAGCGATTTATCCAATACCACGGGAAGAAAGGATTCAACCACGACATCCTGCATGGCAGCATTCCGGAATTGATTATAAATGAGCAAGATGGTATTATATTTATGCGACAGGTAATCGGCGATCAGTTTTTCAGCCATTTTGCAGGAATTTTCAAAAGAAAGCTTTTCGAAAACGGAATGATCAGCGTCCGCACTGATATGTAGTTTTGACCGCAGGGCATCAAAGGCCTTTTTCCCGAAGCAGAAAATATCGATTTTGTTATCCCTGAATGCACTTTCATATTGTTCGTTGATCAGGGACAGGGTTCTCTTAACGACATTCGAATTGAAAGCACCGCACAAGCCCCTGTTCGAAGAAATGACGATCAACAATATGCGGTCAGAGGTATTTGCCTGAAAGAACGGATTCTCAGCAGGGTCATCAAAAACACCCAGGGCCAGATTGTAGATTTCCTCCAGTTTCTTTGAGAAAGGCCGCATCTGCAAAATGGCATCCTGTGCCTTCCGAAGCTTGGCCGCTGATACCATTTTCATGGCGCTGGTAATTTGTCTTGTTGATTTTACCGAGTTCAGCCTTATCCGTATTTCTTTCAGGTTAGCCATGCCAATAGTTTTCCGTTTGTTTCAAGCGGCCCGTTGCTGATTACAGCAGGTTACGTTTTATTGATAATCTTCAGTCTATAATCTTTTGTCTATTATCCAATATCCTTCCTCTATCTATATTTTTCCAGTATGTCAGTAATAATGTCTTCCAGCAGTTTTTCATTCTCTTCGGTAAGTTTACCCTCTTTCAGGGAGGCAAGAAGGCTTTTATGCTTGAATTCAAGGAAGTCAAGCAATTCGGTTTCAAATTCCTTGACTCTTTCGACCGGGATTCCTGAAAGCAGGCCCCGTGTACCACAATAGATGATGGCTATTTGTTTCTCTACCGGCAGGGGTGAATGAAGGTTCTGTTTAAGGATTTCGACGTTTTTTGTACCCTTGTCGAGGACGGCGAGGGTAGCTGCATCGAGGTCGGAACCGAACTTGGCAAAGGCTTCCAGCTCGCGGAATTGTGCCTGGTCAAGTTTAAGGGTTCCGGCGACACGTTTCATGGATTTGATCTGGGCAGCTCCGCCGACACGTGAAACCGAGATCCCGACGTTGATGGCCGGGCGAACGCCGGCATTGAACAAATTGGTTTCCAGAAAAATCTGGCCGTCGGTGATTGAAATGACATTGGTAGGTATGTAGGCCGATACGTCGCCTGCCTGTGTTTCGATGATGGGCAGCGCGGTGAGTGATCCGCCGCCCTTCACCACGCCTTTCAGGGTATCGGGGAGGTCATTCATCTGGGCCGCGATCTCGTTGTTGTTGATAACTTTTGCCGCTCATTCAAGCAGGCGGGAGTGGAGATAAAAGACATCACCCGGATAGGCTTCACGGCCGGGAGGACGGCGAAGCAAAAGGGACACCTCGCGGTAGGCAACGGCCTGCTTAGAAAGGTCGTCGTAGATGATCAGGGCCGACCGGCCCGTATCCCTGAAATATTCACCTATGGCGCAACCGGCAAAGGGTGCATAGAATTGCAGGGCAGCCGGATCAGAAGCAGTGGCTGAGATGATTATGGAATAGGGCAGGGCCCCGAACTGCTCAAGGGTTTTGGCAATATTGGCAACCGTCGATCCTTTCTGACCGATGGCAACATATATGCAATATACAGGTTCGCCCCGTTCGTAGAATTCTTTCTGGTTGATGATGGTATCAATGGCGATGGATGTTTTGCCGGTTTGCCGGTCGCCGATGATCAGTTCACGTTGTCCGCGCCCGATGGGTATCATGGCATCGATGGCCTTGATACCGGTCTGCAAAGGCTGGTTGACAGGCTGACGGTATATGACCCCCGGTGCCTTTCTTTCAAAGGGCATCTCATAGGTTTTGCCGGTTATGGCCCCTTTACCGTCAATCGGCTCTCCCAGGGTATTGATGATCCTTCCGAGCATCCCTTCACTGACCTGAATGGATGCAATACGGCCGGTTCTCTTGACCAGGTCGCCTTCTTTTATTTTTTCCGATGAACCCAAAAGCACTGCCCCCACGTTATCTTCCTCGAGGTTGAGCACGATGCCCTGTATACCGGATGAAAACTCTATCAATTCATTGGAGCGTACCTGGGTCAGCCCGTATATACGGGCGATGCCGTCGCCTACCTGCAATACCGTACCGACCTCTTCGATTTCAACCCGTGTGGAAATTTCCTTAAGTTGTTGCTTCAGAATTTTCGAGACTTCAGAAGGTTTTATTGTGGTCATAAGATATAACTGTTATCGATAATGGTTCAGATCATAATTAAGCTCAATGGACCAGTGTTTTTCTGATCCTTGACAGTTGAGAAGCGATGCTGGCATCGATCTGCTGATCCTCGATCCGCAGTACGAATCCTCCGAGCAGTTTTTCATCGGTTTGCTCCTGCAGTTCGATTTGAATTTTCAGTTTCTTTGCGATCAGGCTGATGATATTTTCCCTGACGGCAGGATCCAGCCTGGCAGGGGTGACCAGTATAGCAGGCCGGATGCCCATTGCCCTGTTGTGAAGGTAAAGGAAGTGACGGATAATGGATTCAAGGAAGATCTCCCTTTTCTGTGCGAATACCAGGTTTATGAAGGCAAGGGTCAGGGGATCGATCTGACTTCCGATGATGGCTTCAATGATTTTCTTTTTTTCGGATGTCCGCAACACAGGGATTTCAAACAGCAATCTGAGTTCGGGTATTTCACGAATGCATTGCCCGATAAACGCAGCATCGCGTTTTACCTCGCCCAGCTTGTTTTCTTCCCTGGCCTGCTCAAGTATTGCCTTGGCGTAACGTACTGAAATTTTGCTGTCGTTCATACGGGAATGTAGCCAAACTAGATAAATTTGATATCATTCAGTGTCCGGTCAACCATATCCTTTTGCTTTTGCGGATCGGACAGTTCATGGGTAAGGATCTTTTCTGCTATATTGACTGAAAATTCGGCCACCTGTTTTTTGAGCTCGTCGATGGCGGCTGTTTTTTCATTCTTAATACTTTCCTGTGCTTCTGCGATCATCTTTTTTGATTCAATTTTTGCCAGGTCCCTGGCTTCGCTGATCATGGTTTCCTTAATTTCACGGGCTTCCTTTATGATCTTGTCGCGTTGGAGGCGGGCTTCCGCCAAAATTCTTTCGTTGTCGGCTTCGAGCCTGGAAATTTCTTTTTTAGCCTTATCTGCAGCTTTGAGTGCATTTGCAATGGAATTATCCCTTTCCTTGAGGGCTTTCAGAATTGGCTTCCAGGCGAATTTCCGGAGGATCAGGAATGTGATCAGAAAGCCGATCAGGGTCCAGATGATTGTACCGGTATCGGGTGTTAACAGTCCCATAATTAAATCAATAATTGATTAAAACCGGGAAACGGATCAACCATCCGGTTCCCGGTTATAAATTTAAAGAACCACGGCCAGCAGGCAGATGATCACGGCAAAAAGGGCAACTCCTTCGATCAGGGCGGCTGCAACAATCATATTGGCCCGTACGTCACCTGCGGCTTCCGGCTGCCGGGCAATAGCTTCCATGGCGCTTCCGCCGATACGTCCAATACCCAATGCTGCACCTACTGCAGCCAGGGCTGCTCCGAGGGCTCCGCCAAGTTTTGCCAGACCAGCACCAGCTGCGGCTTGAAGAATAATTGATAACATAGAAGATAATTTATATTTAACAATGAATCCATTAATGATGTTCCTCCGTTGCCATACCAAAATAAAGGGCTGATAAAAAAGTAAAAACAAAGGCCTGTATGAAAGCTACCAGCAGTTCAAGAAATGTCATGAATATATTGAAAGAGACTGAGATGACAGATACGCCATAGGCCAAACCGGTGGACATTTCTGCGAATATATAGATCAGGCTCAAAAAACCAAGGGCGATGATATGTCCTGCTGTAATGTTTGCAAACAACCGGACCATCAGCACAAAAGGCTTGGTGAACACTCCGATGGTTTCGACCAGGGGCATAATGGGCAAAGGAATTTTAAGCCAGAAGGGAACCCCCGGGGTATTGACGATATGTTTCCAGTAATTCCGGTTCCCACTGATGGTGGTGATGATAAAAGTGAAAAGCGCAAGTGAAAAGGTAACCGAAATATTTCCCGTAAGATTAGCTCCTCCGGGCGGTATGGGTATTAATCCCAGCACATTGTTAATCAGGATAAAAAAGAAAATGGTAAGCAGATAGGGCATGAATTTCTCGTATTTTTTTTCTCCGATGGAAGGCCTGGCTACCTCATCGCGCAGAAAAATGATGACCGGTTCAATAAAGGACTGCAGTCCGCCGGGTGGTTTAAGGGGATCGCGTTTGTAAGGCTTTGCCAAGGAAAGAAAAATCCACAGGATCAATGCCAGGCTGAACAGCAGGGCGGCAACATTTTTGGTGATGGAAAGGTCAAGCGGAAGGCTGCCGTCCTCGGCAACGATCTTCCCCTTGTTCTCGCCGGAAGTCTCCAGCCGGTATCCTTTATAGGAAGCATGCCCGTGGTGGAACTTCCCCGACATGAACACGCTGAAGCCTTTGGATTTGCTGTATAAAATGACCGGCAAGGGGATGCTGACATGTTTATGTCCCAGTGTAATAACATGCCACTCGTGGGCATTGCCGATATGGTCAAACATGAAAACACCGGGCTGAAACTTCTCCTTCCCAGTACCGGCATGATTTACGGCAGGTGACTGATCTTCATTTGCTTTCAGCGTCAGCGCCGGGGGCAACATCAGCAATGACAAGCACAGGAGGAATCTCAACATAGCTTTTACCGATACTATTAACGATTAAAGTTATAAAACAATTTTGAAAATTACAGTTTCTGTTCTTTTCTTTTTACCAGTGACGTCATCCAAAAAACTTCATAACCTGTATAGGCCAGATATAAAACCATGGCCGGCAGCGCGATGCTCAGTGCCTGGGTTCGGAACAGCAATATAACGATAACGGCGGCTAAAAGATATACCAGGAGCTTAACGCCGAAAAGCATCATAAATTGCCTTACAAACCGGTTATTGCCCGGATCGCAGATGCGCACAAAGGCAAAATGGAACAAACCGTTGACCACGAAGAAAAATCCCAGCATGGCGGGAAATATTTCCGGATACCATGTTTTGAGTGCAGTGCGGTATAAAACCAGGGCGGTCAGGCCCAGCAAGGCTGTTACCAGCAGCAATCCGGCAAAGAATCTTCCTGGTTTCAACTGCATTTTATTTACGGCTCATGAAGGTCAGGTCTTTTATAAAGTAATATACGGCCAGCAATACTGCAAGGAATGACAAACCAACGGTAAAAGCAGGGAAACGGGTGTGAAGCCAGCGATCAAGCTTCAGGCCTCCGAAAACGCCCAGGCCGATGATGATCACCATCTGAAAGGCCATGCCGGAATAGCGGGCAACGTCGTTAAGCCTTTTTAACTCCTTCGGCTGGTTTTTCAGGCTCATGGGCAGAGGTTGCGGTATCCATGGACATATTGCAGTTCCCGGTGAATTTTGCCCCGGGCTCGATGGCCAGCCTCCGGGTAATGATATCGCCTTTCAGGGAAGAGGTAGCCTTGAGGGTCAGGAGCTCGGAAACAGAGATCTTCCCGTTTACAGCGCCTTCAACAACGGAATTCTTGCAGGTGATTTCGCCCTTGATGGTGCCGGTTTCTCCGATAACCAGTTTGCCTTTGGTCTTCAGGTTTCCGGTAAGGTTTCCGTCAATGCGGATATCGCCATTGGTTGAAACATCGCCGGTTATTTCGGTCCCAACCCCTATCTGGTTGACCACATTGTTTTCGGTTTCCAGGATTTTTGCCATGACAGAAATGATTTATTTGTGTGAATGAAGGGTATTTTAGTTGAACAAAGATATAAATTTCATATGGTTAAAAACTACTATTTTGTTTCAAATTGCTGACAAACGGATTACCGGAAGATGGAAAGCAGGGAAAGGTGGAATAGTGGAAAGGAGGAATAGTGGAAAGGTGGAACAGTGACTGCAGGACTGCAGGACTGCATGACTTCAGAACCCGTTACCGTTTACTGCTTACCGTTTTTCCGTCGTACGCCCATTTAAGGTATACCGATCCCCAGGTAAAGCCTGCGCCGAAGGAAGTCAGAATGAGATTGTCGCCTTTCCTGAGCAAATGTTCAAAATCCCAGAGGCATAAGGGAATGGTGGCAGCGGTGGTGTTGCCAAACCGCTCGATGTTGATCATGACCTGCTCGCGATTGATCTCCATTCTGCGGGCCGTGGCATCGATGATCCTGAGATTAGCCTGGTGCGGAACGAGAAACCGGATATCGTCGTGGGCCAGGTTATTGCGTTTCATGATCTCGACGGATACGTCGGCCATTTTCGATACGGCAAATTTAAAGACAGCCTGCCCTTCCTGAAAAACAAAGTGTTGCTTTTTGTCTATGGTCTCATAGGATGCAGGGTGAAGTGAGCCGCCTGCGAACATATGAAGGTATTTTGCCCCTGAACCGTCCACTCCCATAAGGGAATCAATAATGCCATATTTTTCTTCGGTCGGTTCCAGCATGACAGCGGCTGCGGCATCGCCGAAGAGAGGACAGGTGGTGCGGTCCTCGTAATTGGTAACAGATGACATCATATCCGCTCCCACCACGATGACTTTCCGACAGGCCCCTGATTCAATAAAACGTCTTCCGGTTTCAAGGGCAAAGAGAAAACCGGAACAGGCGGCATTCAGATCATAGCCGAAGGCGTTGCGCAGTCCTGCTTTATCGCAGACAATCTGGGCAACAGCAGGGAAGGGCATATCGGGAGTGATGGTACCACAGACCAGAAAATCAATTTCCTCAGGACCGGTCTGGGTTTTTTTCAGCAATTCCTTTACGGCTTTGGTTGCCATATAAGAGGTGGCTTTGCCTTTTTCCTTCAGGATCCTTCTTTCCCGGATCCCGATGCGCTGCATGATCCACTCATCACTGGTATCCACCATGCGGCTGAGCTCAAAATTATCAAGAATATCAGGGGGTAAATATCCGCCAACGCCTGTGATAGCTGCTCTGGTTTTTTTCATTATCTGAAAGCTTCTTTTATTTTTCCGGTAATATCGGCTTTAACCACATCGATACTGTGCAATATCAGGTTCTTGATGGCCACGTCATTGGAAATGCCGTGGGCAATGATTACCGGAGCATTTACGCCTAATACGGGCGTCCCGCCATAATGGACGAAATTGAACTTTTCGAAAAAGGGATCCTCGACTTTTCGTTTCCGGATAAGGGAATAGAAAGCTTCGGCTTCCTTCAGCATCACATTACCGATGAAACCGTCGCATACTATGACGTCCACCTTGTCGCCAAACAGATCATTTCCTTCAACATTCCCGAAGAAGTCAAAATCAGTTGTATCCTTCATAGCCTGAAAGGTGGATTTTGTAAGCAGGTTGCCTTTCTCCTCCTCAGATCCGATATTGAGCAATCCGATACGCGGCCGGGCAATTCCAAAAATGTCACGGGCGTATATTTTCCCCAGGATGGCATATTGATAGAGCACGTCGGGCCGGCAATCGGGATTAATGCCGATATCGAGCAGCAGCATGGGCTTTTCTGCCATGCGCGGCATAGCGGCTGCAATAGCGGGACGGATGACGCCGGGAACGGATTTGATAACCTGCATGGCTCCTACCAGCATGGCGCCGGTATTTCCGGCACTGGCAAAAGAATCTATCATGCCGGTTTTCAGCATTTTAAAACCTACCACTATGCTCGAGTCGGCTTTTTGAGAAAAAGCCCTGATGGGCGATTCACCCATACCGATCTGCTGGGAGGCATGTACGATTTCAAAATGATCGGCCGGTACGGCATGTTTCCGGCAAACGGAATGGATCTGTTCCTGATCGCCGATCAAAACCAGCCTGGTGTTTTCAGGCAATTCCTTAAAAGCCAGTGATGATCCCAGTACGATCGCTTCCGGGGCATAATCACCCCCCATAATATCGATCCCGATTCGCATGAAGAAGGATTTAGGATAAAGGCGGGGTTCAGGCCGAAACCTGCTTTTCAATGGCCGGTTTGCCCTTGTAATGGCCACATTCCGGGCATACGCGGTGATAAACCACGGCAGCGCCGCAATTCTGGCATACTATCAGGGTGGGCGCAACAGCCTTGTCATGCGTCCTTCTCTTGTCCCTTCTTTGTTTTGAATGCTTACGTTTTGGATTCGGCATATCGAAATAGTTTATAAGTTATGTTAGATCTTCCAGTTTATCCTGCAGGGGATTATCTTCCTGTTCATCCGAAACGAGATGTTCCTTCAGCCTGGCCATCATTTCTGTGTTGCAGGCAGGCCCACCATCTTCTCCTGCCGGATGGACTTTACGGCAGGGAATGCTGAGACCGATGCTGTCGAAAATATACTGCCTGAGGTCAATTTCATCGTCTTCTGGCCTGAGCAGGATAATATCGCTGTCGGTTTCACCGGGTGTTACCGTATATTTGGCCGACAGTTCACCGTGGAATGCAATTTCCAACGGGAAAAAATCCAGGCACCGGTCACACTGAACCTCGATGAAACCGTGGATAGTAATGGTAAATGATAAAAGCGCAGCAGTCTTGACCAGGTTGACCTTTACTTCCAGATTTCCGTCCCGGGCTTCAAAAAAATCATAATCCTCAATGAACGGTTTCCCCACCTTGAAAACAAAATCGTGATTTCCATCACTCAGTCCCTTGAAGGCAATAATATACTGATTTTCAGTTTTCAATTCGGAAACGCAAAAAGCGGTGCAAAAGTAAAAATATTTATGAGAATAAAAAAGAAAGTTTGAAGATTAAAGAGTATGCAGATTGACAGATTGACAGGTTGACAGATTGACAAGTTGCAGCTTGTACCCATGGTGGGTCAAAGATCAAAGATCAAAGATTAAAGATCAAAGATTTAAGATTAAAGATAAAAGAAGGAAGAATAAAGAAGTTTCTGTAAATCGCCAGATCACTAAATCACCCAATAATCATGGGTGTTGTTTAAGCTCAAAAAAGTGACTGTCAATGGTTTCAATTAACGTGTCGATGAAATAGTCGTCTTTGATTACATATTTCTTGGCGCCGTATTGTATGAATTCCCGGATCAGGTTCTCGCTTTTTTCCCGGCTCAGGATGACCACGGGGATGTTCCGGCCCGACTGGTTTATTTTCTGCAGGGTTTCCAGTCCCGACATGGAACCGGAATCTTCATCGCCCAGGATATAGTCAAGCACGATCAGATCAGGTTCAAGTTTCAGGTTATCAATGCATTCTTCACCCGAAAAATAGGATTTGACATCAAATCCCTCACGGCATTTGAAGGTATATTCCATGAGATTCAGCATCATCTTGTCATCGTCCACAAAAAAGATCAGCTTGTTTTTCATACCATTCGGGAATGTAGCCCTGTTAGGTTATCCTGCATCAATTTAATGATTATTTTACGAATCGGAAACAACAAGGTTATAGAGTTTATTAACGAATTGCCAAAAAAACTGAAATTTTGTTGAAAAGGTCATTCCCTGCTATCCTATGGAATGTTTCAGGCAGGATTGTGGAGGAGATGAGCAGGGAATGAC
>CAYMJH010000002.1:0-14839 GCA_964390385.1 uncultured Bacteroidales bacterium
CAGCCACGATCATTATGGTCCGCCTGTCCCACCGGTCGATCAGCACACCGGTGAACAGTCCGATCAGCAACTGGGGCAACATGGCTGCAATGGTGGAAAAAGCCAGCACCTCAGCCGAACCGGTCTCGATACTCAGCCAGAATACAACAGAATAACCGACGACTGCACTGCTCAGGGTTGAAAACAGCTGGCCGGTCCAGATAATTGCAAATTTTTTCTTCCAGTTATGCATACGTAAAGATCAAAGGAATAAACAATCAATCGGGTAAATGTTCCACCAGGAAGCAGAAAAGGCTCTCTGCCGGGAAAAGAAAAGGGTAACCGGGATCGTAAATAGTTCCGGGTTCCTCTTTATCCCTTTACAGTTGAATGGCTATAAACATGGTTTTATTTCCTTTGATTGGGTGAGGTAAAAATAACGATTTTTTATGTATGGCTGAGTTTTTTCTTCAGATTTGTGTTGTTTTAATCTATATTTAACGGTTATATATAATCGGGTATGAAACACGTTAGATGTGCAACAGCAGTCTTCATGCTGTTCTTTTTCATGTCATCCTGCGCTGTCATAGGCATAAACCATAAAAGAAAAACGCCTCAGAAACCGGGAAAATATCCTGTCTTTACCCTGGAAGATACCCTGAGGGGAGCATTATCCCCATGCAGGAGTGCTTTTGATGTGACATACTACCATTTGAATATCGATCTGGATATTGAAAAAAAATCCGTTGCAGGTTATGTGGATATTTATTTCAAGGCAGAAAGAATGGCCGATACCCTGCAGATCGACCTTTATGAAAATCTGCTGATCAACAAAATTGTATTTCAGGGGCAGGAGCTGCCATTTTTCAGGAAATTCAAGGCCGTGTTTGTTGTATTCCCCGGAAATCTTGTATTTGGGGAACAATATGTTTTAACCGTCCATTATGAAGGAAAACCGGTTATTGCCCCCAAGCCGCCCTGGGAAGGAGGCTTTGTCTGGAAAAAAGACAGGGACAGGAAGCCCTGGATCGGAGTAGCCTGCGAACTGGCAGGAGCGAGCCTTTGGTGGCCGTTAAAAGACCATATTGCAGACGAACCTGACAGTATGCAGATCAGCGTGACGGTTCCCGCAGGGCTTTTCTGCGCAAGCAATGGCATATTGCAAAGCCGCAAGTTAAGGGAAAACCGGGAAACTTTCATCTGGAAGACCCGATATCCCATCAATTCATACAATGCCACCCTGTATGTCGGCAATTTTCAGCATTTCCAACTGCCTTATTTAAAAGCGGACACCGTTTACCCGCTTGATTTTTACGTATTGCCGCATCACCTTGAAAAGGCCCGTGAACACTTTCCGCAGGCGGCCGGCATTATCCGGTACTTTGAGAAGGCATTCGGAGAATATCCTTGGTGGCGCGAAGGATATAAGCTGGTTGAAAGTCCCTATGCCGGCATGGAGCATCAGACCGCCATCGCCTATGGAGATAAATATAAAAATGCACCGGGACAAGGATTTGATTATATCATCCTGCATGAAACAGCCCATGAGTGGTGGGGGAACAGCATCTCAGCCGGCGATTATGCCGAGATATGGCTTCACGAAGGGTTTGCGACCTACAGCGAAGCGTTGTATGTTGAGCATATAAAAGGTCACAGGGCTTACCTGGATTATCTGGGGCTTTATGCCCTTTTCATAAAGAACAAGAGGCCGATGATAGGCCCTTACAGCGTGAATTTCTGGGATTACAAGGACACCGACGTTTATATGAAGGGAGCCCTGACCCTTCACACCCTGAGAAATATTATCGATAATGACAGTGTATTCTTCGACATCCTTAAAACCTTTTACGTCAGGCACAGTTATTCCATCGTTACAACACAGGACTTTATCAGCGTTGTCAATGAAAAAGCCGGGGAAGACCTGAACTGGTTTTTTGATCAGTATTTATACAGCAGGGTGTGTCCGCAAATGGAATGGAATTTCGTCTATAATGCAACCAGCGGGAAAAATGAGTTCAGGTACCGTTGGAACAATACAGAAACCGATCTGGATATTCCTGTAAAAGTGAAATCAGGAGGCACAGAATATGTGTTAACTCCCCGGCAAAAACTCCTTGTGCTTGATGTTAAGGGAGAAAATACCCTGGCCATCAATACGGAGAACGCTTATATAGCGCTGAAAAAGAACCGGAGGCTTTAAGCCGGGCGGGATCCTGCCTGAGGCGTTATGCTGTTGAAAATACCGTTTTGTGTCATTGGTATTATACCAAAATGATATTAAATTAGAGGTTCCAACAAGGACAAACCCATTCAGAAAATGTGGAAAAGCTTACTGAACGGCGATGGCATTCCAACCGCCATTTTGTACATCAGCCTCACGGCATTCATAGGCGTTCTCATCGGAAAAATCAGGTTTAAAAGCGTGAAGTTGGGCATTGCCGGGGTGCTTTTTTCAGGACTGCTCATTGCGCACCTTGGAGCCAGGGCCAATCAGGAAATACTGCAATTTGTGCGTGAATTCGGCCTGATTTTATTTGTTTATGCCATCGGCATTGATGTGGGCCCGCGCTTTTTCAGCACCTTTCGGCGCGAAGGCTTAAAATTGAACCTGTTTGCGACAGGCATCGTGCTGTCGGGCTTTATCATCGCCTGGTTGTTTTTCCGTTGGGGTGGTGTCAGTCCCGCCGTAATCACCGGCATCATGAGCGGCGCCGTTACGAACACGCCCGGGTTGGGTGCCGCGCAACAGGTGCTGGCCGACCTGGGAAGACCTGACGATGTGGCCATTTCGGGCATGGGTTACGCGGTTGCCTATCCTTTCGGTGTTATAGGCATCATACTGACCATGATACTGGTGCGGGTGATCTTCCGCATAAAAACAGACCGGGAGATGGAAGATTACAGGAATCAGCAAAGCAGCGCTCAGCAAAAGCTCGAGACGGTGGAAATAGCCATTACCAATCCCAATCTCTTCGGGCAGAAGATCAGTTATATCAAGAGAGTGATCGATACCGAACTGGTTATTTCACGGATCGGGCGTAAAGGGACCTACCTGGTGCCCAAGGAAGATGATGTTTTGCTGGAAGGCGATGTGGTCATCGGTGTTTCTGCCGTCAGCAACATTGAGAACCTGCACATGAAGATGGGCCGTGTGACCATTGCCACCAAGCGTGAAATCTCAGGTGACCTCGCCATGTTTCATGTATTGATGACCAATCGCAAATATGCCGGTAAGACCATCGAACAGATTGGGATATACCGCCGTTACGAAGCCAATATCACAAGGATATTCAGGGCAGGCATTGAAATCTTGCCAACCCGGGGAACTACCGTTGAATTTGGCGATACGGTGAGGATCGTCGGCAAGCGCGAGCTGCTGCCTGAAATCCGCAATGAGCTCGGAAACTCGGTGCAGGAACTTGCCCATCCGAATACCATACCCATTTTCGTGGGCATTTTCCTTGGCATCATCGTAGGCAGTATACCCATCTTCATACCGGGGCTGCCGGCGCCTGCAAAGCTGGGACTTGCCGGGGGACCCCTGCTGGTGGCCATCCTGATGGGACATCAGCGGCGCTGGAAAAGTTTTGATTTCTACATGACGCCCGGAGCCAACATGATGATACGGGAGTTGGGCATTATCCTGTTCCTTGCCTGTGTCGGCCTTTCTTCAGGCGGTCAATTTGTGAAGACCATTGCCGGCGGAGGATATTGGTGGATGCTGTATGGTGCCGTGATTACCTTTGTGCCCATCCTGCTAGCCTCTGTCATTGCACGCCTGCTGAAATACAATTACCTTAAGATCTGCGGTATTATTTCAGGTGCCATGACCGATCCTCCCGCGCTGGAATTTGCCAACAGCCTTGCGCCGGTTCATGTGCAATCAACTACCTATGCCACCGTGTATCCCTTTACCATGTTTTTGAGGATTTTACTGGCCCAGGCACTGATTCTGATAACGCTTTAATGGATGATGTACCCCGCGACGGGTTATTGAACACCCTGTTTGGGTATCGATGGTACGTAATCCACGTAAGGATTTGCCGTAAATTAAAAAAAACCGCCCGCCCTGAGCATATGATAAAATGAAATATTCTACTTTTATGGCGATTAAAACCGTGTCTGTCAGGAAATCCCGGCCCTGTTGAAACGTTGCCGGAAAGATCATCTTCCCTTCCTGTGAACGGAAGAACAGACACCCAGAAAATCACTTAATAAACCCAGAAGAAATGGACAGAGTACTTATTTTACCGCCGGAGTCGATGGGCAAGAATTTTATTCCAGGGGAATTCCTGCCCAAGGGAAAGGACGAGTATTACCAGCGCAACATGCAAAGCCGTCCTCCCAAAACAGGTTGGAGGAACCTTCGTTCCGATGAAGTTGAGTTGCTGGTGAAAAATGACAATACAGCCGACAACTGGGATGAAATACTGGTTACCGACAGCTTTGATCCGAACCAGATCAAGAATACACGGTTCTACGGGCTGGTAAGGATCGGTCGCCTCCGGAATGTCGTAATCCAGCATCATGACCTGAGGATGCCGGCGGGTATCACCAACAGCGTCATTATCTCCTGCGATATCGGCGACGATGTTGCCATTCATGACGTGCATTACCTGGCCCACTATATTATCGGCAACTGCAATATCCTTTTCAATATCGACGAAATGCACAGCACCGATCATGCCAAATTCGGCAACGGCATCCTGAAGGAGGGCGAACCTGAGAATGTCAGGACATGGCTCGACATTATGAATGAAACCGGCTGCCGCAGGATCCTTCCGTTCGACGGAATCATTACCGCCGACGCCTACCTGTGGGCTAAATATATCGATGATAAGGCCCTGCAGATCAACCTGAAAAAAATCACGCAGAACCATATCGACAACCGGAGGGGTTTTTACGGTACCACCGGCAATCATACCGTTATAAAAAACTCAAAGATCCTCAAAGACGTCAAAATCGGTTCCTATTGTTATATTAAGGGGGCCAACAAGCTGAAAAACCTTACCATCAATTCATCCGAAGCAGAACCTTCCCAAATCGGCGAAGGGGTTGAACTGGTAAACGGGATTATCGGCTATGGCTGTCACATTTTCTACGGCTGTAAGGCGGTTAAATTCATCCTCGGCAATAACTCGAACCTGAAATACGGAGCCAGGCTTATCAACTCATTCCTGGGGGATAATTCCACCATTTCATGCTGTGAAGTGTTGAATAACCTTATTTTCCCGGCGCATGAACAGCATCATAACAATTCCTTCCTTATCGCCTCCGTTGTGATGGGGCAAAGCAATATGGCGGCCGGAGCCACCATCGGATCAAACCATAACAGCCGGGCGAACGACAACGAGATCCAGGCCGGAAGAGGATTCTGGCCGGGATTGTGCACCAGCGTGAAACACTCCTGCCGTTTCGCTTCCTTTGTGCTGCTTTCAAAAGCCGATTACCCTGCCGAGCTTGATATCCCCCTGCCCTTTTCACTACTGAACAATAATGTGAATAAAAACCAGCTGGAAGTTTTGCCTGCCTACTGGTGGCTCTATAATATGTTTGCCCTGGCACGCAACACCTGGAAGTTCCACAACCGCGACAAGCGGGTCAATAAGGTCCAGAACATTGAGTTTGAAACCTTTGCCCCTGACACCGTTGAAGAGATCCTCCAGGCCCGGCACCTGCTTGAAATATGGACTGCCAAGGCCAGCCTGCGGCAAGCCGGGAAAAATGCAGACATGAAAAACACGGCTGAACTGGCAGCGATGGGGAGCAGCATTCTTTCAGGGAAGGAAGAGGACGTGAACAAACTGGAGGTGCTGGGTGAGAACATGGAGCGCTCCACCCGAAAGGTCATCATCCTGAAAACCTATAAAGCCTACCATGCCTATGGCGATATGCTGTTTCATTATATCATGAAAAACCTGCTGGCTTACATGACTGCAAAACCGAAAGCCTCCCTGGCCACCCTGCATGACGACCTGAAGGGGAAACGCCAGCAGGAATGGATCAATCTCGGCGGTCAGATCATACAGCGGAAAGATGCGGACAAGCTGCGTGCCGACATAGGTACAGGCAAACTCAGCTCGTGGGAAGCGATACATAACCGCTATGATAAACTATGGGCCAGGTATCCGACCGACAAGCAGAAACACGCCTATGCCTTGTTCTGTGAACTGACGGGCACCGACAGGCTCTCTGAAAAACAATGGAAATCAGCACTGGATAAAGCAATGACTATCCAGCAAACCATCTGTGACCTGGTTTATGATTCACGCAAAAAGGACTATGATAATCCCTTCCGGAAGGCGACCTTCAGGAGCGCGGATGAAATGAAAGCCGCCATCGGGACGATCGAGGACAACAGCTTCATAGTCCAGGTAAGAAAGGAGACTGAAGAAATGAAGCAACGGGTGAAAACCATGAAAGGCAGGAAATAATTACGGTTGAAAAATATAAATATTACAAAATACCAAAAGGAGAATCCTATGAATTTAAAAGATCCAAACTATTCGAAGTATGCATTGGTTCAGGAAATGATGCAAACCGTTGATACGGTAAAAAAATTCCAGCCAAACCAGACAAAAGAAGTGGCCGATGCCATAAAAACGGCCGGAAAACTGTTGCTGACCGGCGAAGGCTCGAGCCGGATCTTTCCGGCCAAAAATGCCATTCGCAAAGCACTCACCTGGGGCATAAACCTGTCGATTGCCACCGACGGTTCACGGCAATCAGCCCAATATGATTTATCGAAATTTGCGGTTTTTTGCGCCTCCAATTCCGGCCGCACCAAAGAGGTTGTCCTGCTGGCCAAAATGCTTGCCGCCATGGGCAATGAGGACCGGTATGCACTGACTGCCAACCAGGATACCCTGCTGGAAAAAGAATGCAGGAAGACATTTGTGCTGAATTGCGGCTGGGAACAGGCTGTGGCAGCTACCAAAAGCGTCATAGAGCAAACCCTGTTCTATGAATCCATCCTCTGGCATATCAGGGGTGTCAACAAATCGGGCGAATGCGCCGCATTGCCCGGCTATATCGAGCAGGCCCTTACGATGAAGATACCTGAAGAGGTTGTTACTGCAGCAGCCAAAGCCCCCACCATCTATTTTGCAGGCTATAATGACGGGGTGGCAGAGGAATTAACCCTTAAAACCAACGAGATCACCCGTAAGAAATCCGATTTCCTTGAAGGCACCTATGCCGTGCATGGCATTGAGGAAGTAATGGACAAGAACGATATCGTATTCGTTGTCGATCCTATCGAAGATGAGATCGGGAAGTTCCAGGAAGTGCTGGTTAAGGGGGTCGGGTTGAAAGTGGTTGCCATCGCCGACCATGATACGCCGTTTACCACCATAAAAGTGCCTGCAGCCGGTGAAATGAAACCTTATGTTTTCCTGAGTGCCGGCTGGAACCTGTTGGTTGACATTGGCCTGGCCATCGGTATCAACCTGGATAAACCCGAACGTGCCCGTAAGGTGGGCAATGAGTTCATAGGGTAAGCCAACCCGGCTGGTTTTTTTTATTTAAAAGCTTTGCTTCTATGGAAGCAAAGCTTTTTTTTATCCTACAACATGACTTTCTCAAAACATATGCAAAACCCGAAGTACACTGCCTTGGCATTTTCAATCATCAGAACCTTGCCATATATCATACCATACGTGAAAATATTTGATTACATTATTGGGAGGTTTTGAACTTCATTTTTCGGAAATTGTTATTTGAATACTATGCTGCAAGAAAGAGAGTATGAGTAATTTAAAACTATGCGTATGAAAAAAATTTACATTTTTATCGGTTGTGTATGGCTGATCCTTTTGCCCTTTCGGGCAAGGTCATTTGGCCAGGAGATGCTGGTTGACGGAGACATGGAAAATGCTGATGCATGGTTGAAAACACCCTTGAACCTGGATGCAGGCAATACGGTTGAATTTGAGTTCAACTATACTGAGGATGGGCCCACCGCAGGAGCCTGGGGCTGCTTGCGTGTGGCGGGTACGAACACCGGGACTTCGGGTGGCAATCTCACCAACTATATGTTTTACCAGGAGGTGACCTTGCAGCGGGGGGTGGAATATACCTTTAATTGTGCCTACAAGGATGTACGAACGAACAACTACTGGTTTGAGGTGTGGGTTGGCGGAAATGAACCGGCCGATGGATCTGATTACGGAGCTGACCAGAAGGCCATGTTAGTAGGGGGATACAAAAGCACGAACTGGGAGTCAAAGTGCCCGGCTGACATATTCGACGGCATTTTTCTGGAAACAGCCTGCACACCCGGTGGCACCAACCCTTTCTCCTATGAAGGGACCGGTGATACCACCGTGTATTTCGGTTTCAGGATGGGAATTTGGGACGATACGGGAGGCAATTATACCTTTGAAACGCTGGTCGATAATGTCAGCTTAATGGGACCTGTCTCCGCTGTAAGGGATCATTCAAAATCAGGCAGCATGACTATTTATCCCAATCCTGCCTCGCGTCAGCTTCAGGTTACGGGTTTGGAACCCGGCAGCCTCCGGATCTTTGACCTCACCGGCCGGGAGGCATTGCAGTTCAAGGTCACAAAAAGAAATATGGATCTTGATGTATCTGTCCTTGAAAAAGGCCTGTACCTGATTCAGTCGGGAAATTCCGCGGTAAAACTGGTGATTGAATAGAGCTTGAAAGTTTGAAGACCTGCCGGCAGGCAGGTTTGAAGGTTTGAAAATTTGAAGATTAAAGAGGATATTATTCCAGTGAATTTTCAAATTTTCAAACTCTCAAATTTTCAAATCATCTATCTCCAAGCGCCCCACTCCAGCGTCATCCTGTCGCGTACACGACTCATTCCGGTTGTATTGTTTCGCTGGAAATAACTGATGCCATCCTTTTCAAAGATCGTGGTAATGGTTTCAACCGGGTATTTCGCTCCCGGTTCTTTGTGGTAGATCATACATAGCGACTGGTTCACCATGTCCCCCTTTTTATCAATATAGCAATTCACGTTTCCCTCGGCATTCAGCTCAACCAGCCGCTGCCAGTTCTCAGTGTTTGTGAGGTTCTTAAAGGAAAGACTTTTTAGGCTATACTGAGGATCAAACTCAAAGGTAAAAGTCCCGTCGGAATATTCGTTAGCCGGATCATTCCGCCGGGTAAGCAGGCAGATATTCCCCTGCCTTGAAAGCTCATAGTTGACGATATTGCAAACCTTACTGGCTTCATAAGCCTTGTAACGATCACAGAAATTCACCACCTGGTAACGGATCACCTGGTTGTCGGGTCCGTATTCGTATTGTTTTACCTGCGACAGATTGAGGAAAAGAGGGGCACCCTGCCTGTTGTTGCCGGCTACACTGTAATACTGTATGTAACGTTTAATTTTTACAACCTTGTGCCGGCGGTCAAAAAACACAGAGTCAAAGGGAGTCTTGTAGAATTGTCCCGACCTGTCCTGTTGTATAATGCCCAACTCATTGATCACCAGGATATCATCCCGGTTTCCGTAACCAAAGGAGCAATTCATGAAAGGTGCCTGGACAGCGGTGATTTTCTGCCTGTTCTTGTCCACCGTAATTTGAATATGACCTCCTGTCAGGCTGTGACTGACCTTCCAAGGGGTATAGGGCTGGGTCAGATTGAAAAGCAGGAACACGTAACTGTAATCACTCAGGGCAGAATCCCCGACAATGCTGATCATTTTTTCGTGTATGATGAATTCTTCCCTCACGGTTTTAAGATAGGCATCCAGCAAAAGGGGCAGCTCCTTCTTCAGATAACTGACGGAATCAAGCATACGTTGCCTGCGCAGGATGGAGTCTCTCACAAATTGCTGCCGGGCCAACAGGGAATCCCGGATGAATTGTTCCCGGGTCAACAGGGAATCCCGGATGAATTGCTGCTGCAACAACTGAAGCGAGTCATCGGGCTGAAGGTTTTGTCCTGCTGCTGCAACGGGGACAGAGACGGATTCTCTTGCTCCCGTCCGATGCGGATTATAAAGGTTCCGTCCCCTGAGGGTATCGGTGGTTTGCTGAGCATATATAACCGGGGCCCCCATTGACAGCAAAAGAAAGGCCAGCAGGCTTTGACGGAAATTCTTGGAAATCATATTAAATGAATTCAGGATGAACCTATAAAAATACACATTTTTAAAATAATCATTTTTTTCCTTACTTTGACCCACTATCGAACGCAACATGAACGCATGGATAATCGGGGCGGTATACATCCTTGGACCGCTGCTGCTGTTGTACGGATGCAAAAAACTGGACTGGCTGAATAAATTCGGCACCGTCGGGCTGGCTTACGTCCTGGGCATGATACTGAGCAACACCGGCTTGATTAAACCGGAAATGAAACCTATGCAGGACCAGTTTACCTCGGTAACGATTGCACTTGCCCTGCCGTTGTTATTGTTTTCCATCAATATAAAACAATGGTCACGGCTGGCATTAAAAACCGGAATGGCCGTGCTGTTGGGTGTGCTTTCCGTTATGCTGATCATTGTGATTGCCAATTATTTCCTGAAAGACAAAGTCACTGACTCATGGAAAGTATCCGGGCTCATGGTGGGCGTATATATCGGTGCCACAGCGAATATGGCAGCTATACACAAGGCCCTGAACGGGGATGCGGAAACTTTTATCCTGGTGAATGCCTATGATATCCTGATCTGCATACCCTATTTCTTTTTCCTGATTACCAGAGCCCAATCGGTAATCGGAAAGTTCCTTCCTCCCTTTAAGACATTGGATTCCACGGTCAGGTTGGATAACGAAGTGGATGATTTCGACGGGTGGGATGCCTACAAGGGTATTCATAAATTCAGGGTGATCATGCCGCTGTTGCTGGCGGTGTTACTGTCCGGGACCGTTGTCGGGATCTCGCTTTTTTTGAAGCGGCTTTTCCCATCCGATTATCAGATGGCAGGCATGATCCTGAGCATTACCGTATTATCCATTTTATTATCCCTGATCCCGGCCGTTAACAAAATCAAAAAAACTTTTCAAAGCGGTATGTACCTGATCGTGATCTTTTGCATCGTGGTTGGATCCATGGCCGATTTCAGCATGTTTACAACCCGGTCACTTTACCTGGCTGCCTTTGTGGCTATTGTAATTTTCGGGTCCTTGTTTTTTCAGGTACTCTTCTCGAAAATCTTCAACATCGATACCGACACCACCATTATGGCCTCAACAGCCTTTATTTTCTCGGCTCCTTTTGTGCCCACCGTCGCCAATGCCCTCCGCAACAAAGAAATCATTCTGTCCGGGATCACCATGGGAATTATAGGTTATGCCACGGGAAACTTCCTGGGAATAACGCTGGCCTACTTTTTAAAGTAGCCTGGCATTCGGCATTCGTTATTCCTTGTTCCTTTTATAAATCCTCAAACAGCTATTGCAGAGTTTGGCGATCATGGTTCGACCAGGACCGGCCTGCCCATACCCAGTCTATGGGGTTTAGGGGGCATGGTTTCATGGGCCGGTGTGTTCAGGTGGTCAAAAATGGGCTTGCTCAATGCGTTGAAAGGCCAGTTTGGAACTGATCATGGCCATGGGCAAGCCGGTACCCGGAACGGTAGATGCGCCTACATAAAAGACATTCCTGAACTGCTCATCGAAATTCTTCGGCCTGAATCCCCCGATCTGCGTCATCTTGTGTGACAATCCCAATCCGCTTCCGCGGTGCAGGTTGTATTGATGCTGCCATTCCACCGGAGTGTAGATTGTTCTTGAGACAATTTCCGGCCCGATATCCTTGCCAATCCTCGTGGAAAAATCGTCAATGACGCTGTCAACGATCCGGTCCCTGTCGCTCCAGTCGGGTTTATACCGCAGATCAGGCACAGGGCAAACGAAAAACAGGCTTTCGCATCCTTCGGGAGCGCAATTGTAATTATGTTTCGACAGAACATTGACATAATAATAGGGCTTTCGGAGCGAATCGGGATTTCTGAACACTTCCCGGGCATAATCGCGGTAGTTGCTTCCCAGGTAATAGTTATGATGAAAAACCTGGGGCAGCTTACATTTCAGACCCAGGTAGAAAGTCAGCGATCCCATGGTCCATTCCATCCTGTCAAGTTTCTCAGCCGAGAATTCTTTCCGCCTGAAAACACTGCCGCGAAATACAGCCGCATCAGCATTGATCACAATGATATCAGCCTCCCACCTGCGCCCGTTTTTATCGACCAGTGCGGTGAGAGTGTGGTCGCGGGCGATGAAATCGATGATCTCTGTATCATAGGTTATGTTCACATGCTCCGATTCCAGCAATTTCAGCAGGCCTTCCACTATCCTGTACATACCGCCTTCGACGTTATAATACCCGTCATGCTGAAATTCAGTGTACGAAAGCAGGGAATACACCGCTGCTGTCTCAAAGGGGCTCCGGCCCAGGAAGAAAGCAACCAGCGAGATGATCTGCCGGGCTTCCTCTGATGGAAAGTAACGGGAAACCTGACCGTAGAAAGAGCGGAACAATACCGGCAGGTGCACGGGGTTTACCTTCAACAGCTTGAATAAATAATCCGGTACATGGTTGAAGTTGTTCTTAATGACCGTATCCACCGTATCATGAAAAAGGGCTTTGCTTTTTTTCAGATAGCGCCGCATGTTGTCTTCAAAATCGGGCTCCGCACCGTTGAACTGCAGGGCCAGCTTATGAATATCCTTATACAGCAAATAGGTTTTCGGATTACCGCTTATATTTACAGTGTACAACGGATCCAGGGCATAATAATGAAAAGGAAGACGGATGCCGCAGTCTGCTGCAAACGAGGTGAATTCATAGGACATGCTGAAGAAACTGGGGCCGGTGTCGAAGGTAAAGCCATCTTTTTTCAGCTGGTTGATCCGTCCTCCGGCCTGTTTGTTTTTTTCGACCAGGTGAACGGCATATCCCTTCCTGGCAAGCCTAATTGCCAAGGCTAATCCACCGATACCTGCCCCTGCGATCAATACATTTTTCCCCATAGATCAATATTCGAATTGTTTTGAGATTTGCGGGTACATTTCATTCTTTATCCATAGAAAACCGGGTTCGATTTTCAAAATAATTTCATAGGTTCTTTTTGCTGCAGGCCTGTCTCCCAGGTCATTATAAGCCTGCGCTATCAGGGTGAGCAGATGCAGGTAGTTCCAATCGTTACGAAGCTTATCCCGGTCCATTTCCATACCGGTTTTCGCCTTCAGGAAATACCCGATGGCCTCATTTTTTGAGCCCCCGAATACAGGGGGCATATAAAACTGCACATATCCCATCTGCATGTAGGCGAAGGGATTCGACGGATCAAGCTGTAAAGCCAGTTCCGCATGTTTTACGCTTTTCGGACCGATAAAGGGAGCCTTCACCTTGCTGATGCCTATTTCATAACCATACAAAGCCGATTTATAGGCATTGACCAGGGACATCCCGTAACCATTCCTTTCCAGCTCCGCCAGGTTTTCCCGTGCCTTCCCGATATAGGATTCGGCTTCCTCCTTCCTGTTTTTGCCGATGCACCAACCGATATAGCCATACTGGTAGTTCACCAGCGTTAAAAGCTTCTCGCTGCTTTTCCTTTCCTCTTGCTGGATCCTGTCTATCACAGCCTTCCAGGCCTGCATATTATCGGAAATATAGGCCTGGTAAATGGCAAGCCTGTCGTTGCCAACCAGGGCTGCCGAATATATCAGCAGCAAAATCATTACGGCTGCAATGTCCTTCCTTTCCATGTGTATTGGTTTAATAAGGTGTTAACAACAGCCTTATACAAGAACAGACCCATGGCAAGCTGTTGCGGAATGATCAACAGCAATTGCTTCCATACAGGCTGGCGGCTGATGACTGAAACGACGATCCGCGTCAGCATATAAAGAGCCAGGTAAAGATAAAAAACACGTAACGGGAGGGCATGCAATACAACGGCAAAGCCGGCGGTTGTCGTAAGCCAGAACAGGAAGGCAAGCAGAAAAGAATGCCCGAAGTATGCGGTGATGTTCCTGGAGAATCCCTCTACCGCATCATTAAACCGGGTGTACATCCGGCAACGGACACTGTCATCACCCGTCAGGCAGGCCACCGCAATACGGTTATCTTTATACAGGCGTGCAATGGCAATATCCTCCACGGGATTCATCTTCATCTTTTCATGCGGAAGCCATTGACGGTAGAGGGCTGCATTAAAAAACATAAACTGCCCGTTCGCTGCCGACAGGGAGGAGTAGCCTGAGGTCCTTACCAAAACCAGGGGCAGCAGGGACAATAATATATAATTCATGACCGGGACCGAAAGCATTTCGCCGACGGTGTTCATGATCTGTCGCGGAAAAACGGAAAGCAATCCCAGCGAATAATGATCCATATAAGATACTGATTTTAGCAGGGCGTCTTTTCCTAACCGCACGTCGGCATCCAGGAATAAAAAATATTTTCCGCTGGCATGTTTTGCCAGTTGATGACAGGCATGGGATTTTCCGAGCCAGCCTTCAGGCAGCCCGGAGGATGAATAAAGCCTGATGCGGGGATCCTGTTTCATGCATTCCTGAACAATGGCGGCCGTTCCATCATCGGATTCATCGTCAAACAGCAGGATCTCGATATTTTCACAGGTCTGGCTCATCAGGTCATGAAGGAGGATGCGAATGGTTTTTTCTTCATTTCTGACCGGGATCAAAACAGAAATCAGTTCCCGGGCTGTACCATTCATAATATTCAATTCCTGCCGGCGCACCAGGTTGATACAGGCAACAAAGCACTGCAACAGGGTAAAGCATAATATGATCCAGGCGAGCCATGTCATGATTCCGGCATTTGCTGATGATGGATAATCCGGGAATCGTAGAACTCATTGTATGCATGTTCAACAGCGGCAGTGCTGAAATCATCCTCCTGG
>CAYMJH010000002.1:14849-35582 GCA_964390385.1 uncultured Bacteroidales bacterium
GCCGGCGGCCGCCAGCAGGTTGTCAATGGTAAGATACAGGTAAACATAAAGATCCGGTTTCGGATGCGAAAAGTACTCCATGAGATTAGCCACTAATATCAACTGGATTTTTTTCCCCGTTCTTTCCAGTATTTTCTCAATTCCCTTTTCAAACCGGAAGTCACGGGTGTAAACCGACCGGATACTGCCCTGGGGAAAAAGGACTACTGCGTTCCCCGGATTTCGCAGCAATTCGGCCGTATAATCCAATGATTCCATTATGCTTCTGCTGCCTTTCTTCACAGAATAGCCACCGGTTTTCTGAAAGAAAGGAAATTTTTGCAGCTGCTCCTGTTTCATCATGAAATGGAATTTCCGGCGAAACCGTTTCAGGTTCAGGTAACTCACCCAGAATCCGTCCCACCAGCTGACATGATTGGCGATCATCAGCACCGGCCATCTTTTTTCCGTATAATGCCCTGATATGATCACCTTCCGGAAATGCCGCGATACCTTCCATAAGGTATACCCTTTAAAAAAGGGATACACTAACGGATGATGCTGCGCTTTGAGGATCATTGCAGGCTATTTTAGAGCAAATCGGAGGACAAGAAAGAACAGGAACTGGCAGGCAAGCACCCAGGGGGCAACAGGATTGGAAACACCGGCCTTGCTCCATTTCAAAAACGTATGAAGGACCAGGGCTGTAAGGAACCAGGCTAAATAATTCTGAACGGGGATAACAGATCCGTTCCAGCTCCACATATTAAGGTTTACGGCCACAGGTTCGAGGACCATATCATAGATCATCATGCCCAGGGAAGCAAGAATGATTTTCCCCGTTACGGGGAACGGAATACCGTCAACAAGGGATGCCGTGCAATACACCAGGAACAGCCAGTTGACGCCTATAACCAGGGGGGTACCCAGCAGGCTGAAACCCAGGGTATCCCCGTAGGTATAAGGGCCGAAGATAAGTCGTGTATGGATGCCTATGACTTCGATCAGGTAACCGGCCAGGGCTATTCCGATGAATACCATCACGGTTTTCAGTGACCAGTTTGTCCGTTCAAAAAATAATACGACAACAAGGCCCAGCACAATGATATATGGGGTGGCCTTAAGTGATTTTTCACGGGTTTCGGGAGAAAGAATTCCGATAATTCCCATGGTATAGGCGAAAAAAGCAAGACCTAAAACGGATGCCATCTGGATGAACCGGTTCCCGGCAATATTCCTGATCCGTTCACTCATTTTTCAGGTTGTTAATGCATTCGTTGACGCGACGGTAAATATGCCGGAACCATACGGTAAAAGAGGCCGGATTGCTGTCAATCTCTGCCTCCAGTTCACTGAAGGATACCAAACGCCATTCGATAACCTCTTGAACATCAGGAACAGGGATATCATCCGAGCGGCCGATAAATACATGATCCAATTCGTATTCGGTAAGATCATTGTCCAATGACTCCCTGTAAATAAAGCTGAAAGCTTCCTTTAACTCACAGCACAGGCTCATTTCCTCCCATAATCTTCTGCCGGCCGCTTCGGAACAAGTTTCGTGAGGAAAAGGATGGCTGCAGCAGGTATTGGTCCAGAGGCCGTTGGAATGATATTTATGGAATGCCCGGCGCTGTATGATCCATTCTCCCTTTGAGTTTATGATAAAAACCGAAACGGCCCTGTGAAGCAGTGCTTTTCTGTGGACCTCCATCTTGGCCATCGTCCCGATTCTGTTGTCCTGTTCATCCACCAATATCAGCAGCGGTTCATTCATCTTGTGCGTTAATCAGTTTCATTAGGTTTTTTGTTTCACGCTGATTTCAGCCAGTAAATCAGGTATGCCTTTACATATAACAGCGACTTTCTGAGGCAGGAAATCCGCAGGCGCGATGTCATGATAACTTCCGCGGGGGTATGGTGAATTTTCTCCAGCAGGGTTTTATAATACAGGAATGCAATGGTAACTGCCAGTCTTGACCGGCCGGGCAAAAACTTTATGTCCCCGTAGGAAGCGTCAAAATCGCGCCGGATATCGGCAACAATGGCATCTTTAATCCCGTCGGTCAAAACCTGTTCTGCCAGTTCAGGAAAATAACGCCTTTGCAGGATTTCAGTGTCATTTTTAATGTCACGGAGAAAGTTTACCTTTTGAAAGGCTGATCCCAGGCGCATAGCAGGTTCTTTCAGCTTACCGAAGATCGTTTCATCTCCATTAACAAATACTTTCAGGCACATCAATCCCACAACATCAGCCGAACCGTATATATACCGGTTAAAATCCTCCCTGCCGGGATAAGATGACCGGTAAAGATCGTATTTCATGCTGCCCAGGAATGCCTGTACAAGCTCATCGGGAATGGCATACTTCCTGACGGTCTGGTGAAACGAATGCAATATGGGATTGGTACTGACACCGGTATCGGATGCACGGTAATAGTCTTTTTCAAATTTTTCCAGCAGTTGCTTCCTGTCAACGCCCTGAAAGGTGTCGACAATTTCGTCGGCAAACCGCACAAATCCATAAATGCTGAAAATGCCCTGCTGCTGCTCTTTTTCCAGGGAACTCACTGCTTTTGAAAAGGAAGTGCTGTATTCCCGGGTTACCAGCCGGCTTATTTTGAATGCAACATCATTAAACAGTTTATCCATAAACACAAAGCTGCCCAAATATAAACAAATCGATTCATTGGTAATAAACAAAAATGCAGGCTCCGGGTTCGGTCACTGAAATGAGCAAAAACTATCACTTGTGCTCTTTATATTTCATCCAAAGTGAAAATACAATTGTTTGCAGGTTCGGGACTTACAATGACGTTCATTATTAATCTATCAAATAACAAAATAATATGAATAATGAATAATGAACAAGGAACATCGAACACCGAATGCTGAAGATAAGACAAAGAGCGCATTATCTTCGTTATTCGATATTCGGTGTTCCTTGTTCGATATTCAATTCCGTCATATGAATTTTTTTCCTGTATAAAGGATGGGGACTTGCAATGATTTGGAATAAACACACCCCTAACCCCTCTCAAGAGGGGAACATTAGCGAACGCACCCTTAGGACGTTATCAAGAGGGGAATCATATCCAATCTATCGAAATATAGTACAATTATGCTTGTTATTTGAGCCGCGAAGTAGTAAGGTGAATTTTCCTGCTCCAGGTGATTAGGCTAATACCGCAGCGCTCCCCTCTTGAGAGGGGGTGGGGGTGTGTTAAATCCGAAACCTGAGGCCCTTATAATGAATATTAAGAGGCCTGAATCTTTAGTTCCACAAGTTTTTTCACCTTATCAACGTCCTTTTCATCATCCATTTTAACTGAAATCCCCCGGATCTTGCCATACCGTTTTGCTGATTTGAAATCACGCTTCATGGATTCAGGCAGAGCGCTTTTTTCAATGAGCGGTTCCGCCTTGTCGCCAAAATAAAAGGTGATGCGAAAAGTGTCGTCCAGCGCAACGATCCAGAAGATGGTGTTCTTCCTCCGGGTCATCTTGAAAAGCCATTGTTTGCCGTCATTATAATACCGCCATTCTCCGGCAGCATCCGGATGGATTTCCTTCATAAATTCCATGATGCCCAGCCAGAGTCTGCTTTTGTCACCCAGAACGGAAAACAAGGACTTTTCATCAGGCTTCACTGACGGATCTTTAAATGCATAATTTTCTGCCGGGGACATAATAAATAAAGAATTTAGAAGTTAGAATTTAGAATTTAGAATTTAGAATATGGTTCGCGGATCTCAGGTCTTTAATCTTTAATATTTATTCCTTGTCCCTAAATTCCCCACACTAACACAACTTGTCACCTGTCACTCGTCACTTGTCACTCGTCCTTATTCCCTTCTTAATCCACCTCAGCCAGAATGGCCACATAATTCTTCCCGAACTTTTTTGCACATTTGGGACAGGTGGTATACCACATAAACCACTTCTTGCTAATAAGATCCTTTGCCTTTAACAGGTTTTCATAGTCTTTGCACCACTTACCTGTATCACGATAAGGGCCTTCATATACCTTGCTGAAATACTTTCCGCTGAGGGTGGTATTTTCAGCCCCCGGTACTTCCCTGTCCACTGCCAGGTAAACGTCCATGTTCCAGCCTGAGGTGTGATCCGAGAAGCAAAGCCAGTCGGGCATATTGGCCCCGGCCTGCCTGACCTTTTCATCAAGCCTTTTCATTACGCGGCCAAAATTCACCGGCATGTTAAAAATGGTAAATACTTTATCCCGTATAAATTTCTTGTCTTCCCAATCCATAATTTTATCGTCCCAGGGCGCAGGATTAAACTCGGGACAACACGAGTCAGATAATGTTGATGGGCTTTTCATAATGAATTTGATTTGATCTGATGTGAAATTAACCTCCCGGAATGTCAACCTTATGTCAACAAGATCAAATATTCAGGTTAATTTATATTTATTCTACATCAAATTTACGAAATAAGAATGACTCCCTTTGGAAATGGTTAATGGTTAATGATAAATGATGCATATGAAATGCCTTACCCTTATATTAGTCTTAAATCTTTCATCTTTCATCTTTCATCTTTCATCTTTTGTCTATTAAAAACAGATGTTGCAATGGTAAATCATAATTTCAGAAATTTCCCGATGCATATGCCGGCAGGGTCACACAGGATTCTTGCAAAATAAATCCCCCGGGTGAGATCTGACACGGGAATCTGAATTTGACTGTCCTTTTCAATGCAATGTCGTGAAACCGTTTCCCCTGTGATATCGATTATCTCAACAGATTGAATAGCAATGCCGGCGGAAAAGCTGATCTTATAACCGACGGGGTTGGGAATTACCTGCACGAGGGGAAAATCCATCCGTTCAGGGGTTTGGGCTGAAGTAATATCCGAAACCAGCACGGCAGTGCCGTAATCATCGGCATTCATCCAGTGGTCGTTATAATGTTCTGCTGCAACCCACACCGAGCCAAAGAAATTGTCACGTTGCCCGTCATCTTCATCATTGTCGCAATAGGCCAGTGAAAGACCCATCAATTTCCCTGCCGTCAGCATCACCCTGGAGGCTTCCGGGTCATGCGCCTCATAGGTGTCGTCAAATACCTTCAGGGAGAACTCCCTGATCGCAGTGCTTCCTGATGCCCTCATGGCAAATTCAGGCAGATGATGGGTAAGGGGAGAGGGGATATCTCCCACCCAGTGATTTTTATTCACGGCGCCGGCTGCGGGAAAATCGGCATAGATATGATAGCTGAAGGCATTTTCCGCATTTTGTGTTCCCGGATCATCAAAAATATGTGGTCCTCCCGATTTATCCTCATCGATAAAGACTTCAACAATATCATAATGATAAACATCGGCGGTTTCACCTTCACGGAATCCATCAACGGCCATATCATCATTGATCTCAACCAGAAAATAGAGCAGGTTCTCTTTGGATGACCAGACGGTTTTATACCGGCCGCTGTAATCGGAGGAACCTATGCTTTCCCCGTAGTTGATCCAGACCTGGTCAATGGCTTGCCAGTCGGCGATATTCCAGCATGCGTCATCTCCTACCCCGTCAATTGCAGGAGGAACTGCCACGTTCCTGATGACCACCGTATCATCCTGTGCGGCAAAGCCCGGCAGGAATGTACACGCCGTAAAAATGCCCATCAACAATGTGAAGGCTTTTGCTGAAAAATTTACCATTGTATTCATAGGGTTTAACATTCATACCAATCACAACAATCACAACAATCATAACAATCATAACAATCACAACCCTCACAACCCTCACAACCCCCACAACCCTCACACCTCTTCCTATTTCCCCACCCACCTTGCCACCTCCTCCTGGGTAGGATTTGGCAGGCCAAGTTTATTCTTCTTGTTAAAGCCGCATATTTCCTGGTGCAGTTTTCCCGGCTTTTCGACTTTCCTGATTTTGTCAACCGTATTATAGCCTATTTGCTGCAGCACGGGGAACCATTCTTCAGGGATGCCGGCGTCCGTATATTTATCTTTGGTATCGGGTTTTTCAATTTTTTCAGGGCGCATCTGCGGGAAAAACAAAACATCCTGGATGCCGGGCTGGTTTGTCATGATCATGGCCAGGCGGTCAATTCCCACTCCCAGTCCGGAAGTCGGCGGCATGCCATATTCGAGCGCCCGCAGGAAATCCTGGTCGATGAACATGGCTTCATCGTCGCCCTTTTCGGAAAGGCGCAGTTGTTCCTGGAACCGTTCACGCTGGTCGATGGGATCATTCAGTTCCGAATAGGCATTGCACAATTCCTTTCCGTTGACGATGAGTTCAAACCTTTCGGTGAGTCCGGGATCATTCCGGTGTTTTTTGCAGAGCGGAGACATCTCAACGGGGTAATCCATCACAAAGGTAGGCTGTACCAGGTGCGGTTCAACTTTTTCACCGAAGAGGCAGTCGATCAGTTTTCCTTTCCCCATCGTGGCATCGGTTTCAATTCCAAGATCCTGACAGGCGCTGCGAAGCTCTTCCTCACTTTTATTCCTGACATTCACACCGGTATATTCCAGGATGGCATCGATCATGGTGGTTCGTTTAAAAGGCCGGGTAAAATCAATAACCTGGTTACCATAGGGAATTTTAACCGTACCCTGCAGGTCGAGTGCCACTTTTTCAAGCATTTCTTCCACGAAATCCATCATCCATCGGTAATCCTTATACGCGACATAGATCTCCATCACGGTGAATTCAGGATTATGCATCCGGTCCATTCCCTCGTTTCGAAAATCCCTGGAAAACTCATAAACACCTTCGAATCCACCCACGATGAGCCTTTTCAGGTAAAGCTCATTGGCAATTCTCAGGTAAAGGGGCATATCCAGGGTATTATGATGCGTAATGAAGGGACGGGCCGCGGCTCCTCCCGGGATTGGCTGGAGCACGGGTGTTTCAACCTCGAGATAACCCTTTGCATCAAAAAGTTGCCGCATGGCATTGATCATCCTGGTGCGCATTCTGAAAACCTCTTTTACGGAAGGATTTACGATAAGGTCAACATAGCGCTGACGGTACCGGAATTCCGGATCCGTCACGGCATCATATATAATCCCGTCCTTCTCCTTCACAATGGGCAGCGGCTTCAGCGATTTGCTCAGAACCGTCATTTGTTTCACATGGATAGAGATCTCACCGGTCTGTGTAAGGAAAACATATCCCTGCACGCCGATGAAATCACCGATATCGAGCAGCTTTTTAAAAACGGTGTTGTAGAGATTTTTATCTTCTCCCGGGCAGAGGTCATCCCTTTTGATATAAAGCTGGATACGGCCCTTTTCATCCTGTATCTCGGCGAAAGAAGCGCTTCCCATGATACGTTTGCTCATCAGCCGGCCTGCGATCTGTACATCCTGGTAATTGCCCCTTTCGGTGGAAAACGTTTCGATGATCTCCCGCGTATTGGCATTGACGGGAAAAGCCGCAGCGGGATAGGGATCAATCCCTGTTTTCACGAGTTCATCCAGGGCTTGCCTGCGAATGACCTCCTGTTCACTTAATTCAGAAAAATTCATGCGGATGATAAAAAATTTAGGCAAAGATATGCTTTTTAGGCAATTTGAACGGTTCAAATCCATTAACGGGTTTTCATTATCTTTGGCGGTCAAATACCTTTCAACGTTGAGACTGTTTATTGTCGGATATAAGAGCAGTGGCAAGACCACCCTGGGGAGAGCGCTGGCCGAACGGCTGAAGCTGACTTTTATCGACCTCGATGAATACATTGAAAAACAGGAGGGCAAGTCCATTCCGGAGTTTTTTATGGAAGCCGGCGAAGAGGAATTCAGGCGCAAGGAAGGAGAAGCCCTCAGGCAGTTGGTCAAGCAGGACAACATTCTGGTCTCCACCGGGGGCGGTGCACCCTGCCACCACGACAACATGAGCCTGATGGAGCAGTGGGGTGACGTAATTTACCTGAAGGTGGATGACGAAACACTGATAGCACGGCTTAAAATTGCTGCCGGTCACAGGCCCCTGGTAAAAGGGAAGTCAGAAGATGAACTGAGAAAATACCTGGCTGATCTGCGGCAGCGATGTGAACATCAATATGCCAGGGCGCGCTTTGTGGTGGATGGAAACCAGGCCTGCGTTGAAAAAATGCTGGCGCAATTATTACCGGAAAAGAAATCTTAATTTTCATTCGATTCAGGAACAAAAAACAGCTTCGGTGCGTATATTAATGTTTATGGTTGATTTCAGGGGATAGCAAAGGGCTCCCCTTTCATATTAAGTGTTGAATAAAATTGAGAATTTCTTAAATTTACAGTTTTAATCCTTGTGAATCAGGATCGGGTTACCTGAACCAGAAGAAAAGATGAAGGTTTCTTTTTTATATAATACAGGAGTCAAGTCCAGCGAGGCATTTGTTTTCACCCTTTCCTGCATCCAGGCTTTCTGCATCGGAGCATTCCTGGTGTTTTTTGACATCGGTGCCCATGTCATTTTCTTTCAATCGTATAACAGCAACATGATCCCCACGGCCCTGGTTATTTCAGGGGTTGCGGGACTGGCCTACATGTCGGTATATTCCTTCTTTGCAAACCGGATCAGTTTCCGTCTCTTTAACACGGCCAACTATTTTGTTATCCTGTTGCTGGTGTCGGCATTGTTTTTCGTGGAACCGCTGAGCCGGATATCGGTGCTTGGAATTCCCTTACTGTTACCGTTATCCCTGATGTTCCCCGTCAACGTCATCCTGATGCTGATCTTTTGGAAAACCATGCAAAACATCTATACCCCGGCCCAGAACCGAAGGTTATACCCTTATATCCGTACCTTTCAGATCGCAGGGATGGTGATCTCCTCCTTTTTGCTGCTGGGATTGTTTTTTATGAATTGGCACCGCGATCTCATGCTGCTGGCAGGGATAGGACTGATGGCACTCATTTTGATCCTGCAAACCCTTATGAACGTTACCCACCGGTTTTCGCCGGACCTATACCATCCCATGAAAAAACTCAATCCCATACGTTCAAAGCTGGCTGAGTTTTTCTATTCGCGTTACACCTTATTATTATTGTTGTTTGTTATTTTGTCCACTATTATTGGTTATCTTATTCATTATCAGTTTATTTCCATGGCCAGGGAGGAATATTTCAACCTGGTGGGTTTTTCAAAATTCCTGGCTTTTTTCCTTGGGGCGATGTTCATCGTCGGGTATTTTATCGAGAAGATACTGATACGCAAAATATTGTATACCTATGATTCGCCATACAGTCTTGCCCTGGTTCCGGTTGCCATCGGTCTTGTTATTTTAATCGCGCTGCTGGTAAACCTCCTGGGCAGTTCATCAACCGTTATTACGCGGTTCACATACGTTTTTCTTATGATGGGCATCGTCAAGGTAGGCTTTCACACCACACGGGATTCCATTGAGATTCCCTCCCTGAAGGTATTGTTCCGTACGCTGGATGTCCGCTTCCATACGATCATTGTTCCCCGTGTGGAAGGCACCCTGCGGATGGCCGGAATAGGAATGGCAGGGGGTTTGCTGATCGGATTTCAGTTTCTCAACCTTGGGACCAGGAATGGCCTGTTTCTGAACCTGTTGATCCTGTTGCTGACAGTTGCCTGGACAGTGGTTACCGTCAAACTGGTCAAAGCTTACCAGCATGCCCTCATCGAAGGAATCCGGAAACTCAAGTCAAGTGTGCGGCAAATCGAGCAGGAGCTGATCAGCACCGATGAAAAAGCGCACAGCCTTATCAATCATGCCAATCCGAAAAAAGCCATAACGGCCTTATCGCTGTTTGAGCGGATTGAGCCTATACAGCATGAAAAGCATCTGATCGGGCTGCTGGCTTCAAGTTCGTTTGAGATGAAAAAATACCTGCTGGAAAAAATTGACGAATACTCTGTTCTGAATGCCCTGCCGGTTATAAAAGAAGCTCCCTCGCTCAGGGAAAATCAAAGCAAAGAAGCTCATTTACTGGCCAAACGCATCATGAACCGGTTTGAGACCAAGCTCAGTTTTGGTCAAAGCAAGGAAAGCCTCACGAACCTGATGAATTCCCTGAATATATCCGACCGGATACTGGCTGCAGAGATTGCAGGTACGTCGGGCAGGATGGACTGGAATGACATCGTGATGAACCTGTCGCGCGACATAGAGCCCGAGGTAAAGACTTCAGCGGTAAGGGCCATGGCCAGGCTGAACTGTGCCGATCACGGCCATGTACTGATCGGGTACCTGTCGACCCCTAATTATTTCCAGTTTGCTTTCGAGGCCCTTATCAAGATCGGGGATCCGGCGCTGGATATCCTCGACCAGGTTTTTCTCCAGCCCGATGCAGACAACACGTTGCTTTCGAGGATCATCAGGATCTACGGGAAAATTGGCAGTCCCAAAGCCATTGATCTGTTGCTGAACAAAATTGAAAACCAGAACCGGTATCTTACCCGGCAGGCCATCCTGTCATTGCGTGAGGCCAAATTCCAGACGACACCTGCCAATACCAACCGTATCCTGAATTCCATTATCCGGCTGATCACCATTATGGCCTGGAATTTTTCCGTTTACCAGGTGCTCGACAAATCAAAAAAGTTCGCATTGCTGCATGATGCCTTTGAATCGGAAATAAAAGACAATTACAACACCTTGTATCACCTCCTTTCTCTGGCTTACAATACGGCATCCGTCAACAATATCAGGAACATGCTCTCCGACGGCAATGACACCGACATCAGTTTTGCCATTGAAATCCTGGACCAGATATTAAACGAGGAGATCAAGCAGGTGTTTTTCCCTGTCATTGAAAACCTGTCTCTTAAGGATCGGGTAAAGCAGCTTGAGTATTTCTTCCAGACGGAAAAGAAAAATCCCGAAGAGATGATCAACGAGATCATTATCCGTGACTTTAATACGATTTCCTATTATACAAAAGCCTGTGCCATTTTCAGCCTGCTGCTGATCGATAATCCCCATATCAGCCAGGAATTGATAGCCATGTTGTTCCATCCCGATAAATTATTGAGGGAATCGGCTGCCTATGCGATGGAAAAAATCGAACCCGGTTTCATCGAAACGGTATATCCGAGGCTTGAATCCGCGGTTGTCCTTGACCTGCAAAATTCAATCGAGCGCTCGTCGGGCCGGGATGTTCCCTATCTCCTGCTCGACCGCATCGGATTTCTGAAGAATGTTAAAAAATGTGAAGCCATCCATGAAGATGTGTTGCTGGAAATGTCGAGGCAATTGGATCTGAATAAGCTGTCAGGCAATGATCAGCTGCTGATCAGGAAAAATGACGTGCATTACCCCTTTCTCATCATTCAAAACGGACAGGCAGAAATCAGGAATTCGGAAAATAAAGTGTTTATTTTTGGTAAAAATGATATAATTTACAGCGATATTTATTCCGTTTATGAAGCATTTTCCTTTAAAGCTCTTACCAATCTCTCATTTTACAACCTTGACCAGGAGACATTGAATAACCTGGCTTTTGACAATCTCGATTTCCGGAAGCTGTTATTTGAGTTGATAGAAGAATCCCAAGCGTAAAAACGGCCTATGAATTTTGACTACGACATATTTATCAGTTATGAAGCTGCCACAAACCGAGAAAATCCGGATGTAAAATCGTGGGCTCAACTCTTTTGCCATCATTTATACAGCGTGTTGCAGCGGTTGTTTGACGAAAAACCCACCATCCTGCTGCATGATGACCTGCGGACCCGGCAGCAGCTGATGAATGAAAATCCGGTGGACATTTTTAAAAAAACCGGGGTGTTCGTAACCATTATTTCTCCCGAAGATGCAAAATCAAGGGATTACCTCAATGAGCTGACCCATATCCGTGAAGCGGTGGGTGATGACTCAGGTGATCTGCATGGGGCAGGCAGGATCTTTAAGATCATTACTTTCCCCTTGTCCGAGGAAGAAGAGCCCGGCATGCTGAAATCAGAACTGCGGTATAATTTTTATGAAATAAACCGCTACAATAAAAAGCCGGTCACCTTTGCCTTACAGGACAATCAACTGCCTGACAATAAGTTCTGGTCAAAGCTTGTTGACCTGGCCTATGATATTTCCGGTACCCTGCATGAGCTGAAATCTCAAAGAAAGCCTGAGATCAAGGGCCAGACCAATGATGCCATTTTTCTGGCTGAGACCAGTTTTGATCAGCAGGAAAACCGTGATATCCTCAAACGGGAATTGCGGCATCTGGGATACAGGGTATTGCCGGTATCCAACCTTCCCGCTGACAGCGAGCCGGCCCGGGCAGCCATCGAGGAATGCCTCAGGCAATCGGTGGTTTCCATCCATATGATGGGTGCCTTTTACGGCGATTTCATCAAAAACTCGAAATATTCGCTGATTGATTTCCAGGCCAGGACGGTTAAAGAATTCATCGAGTCGAAGGAAAACAAACATCCGCCATACCAGATCATCTGGATCCCCAGTGATCTGAAAACCACAGACCAGCGCCAGTCGCTTTACCTGAAAAGAATAAAGCGTGATGAAACGCAGGAAAGGACTGAAATTGTTGAAGCCCCGCTGGAAGTTTTCAAGACCATCGTTAACAATAAACTGACAGAAATTACCAGCGTGCCCGAAGTGAATGCCGAATCGGGCTTTGCCCTCTACCTGCTGTATGAAAAACCTGAGGAGCAGAAACTGCTGGAATATGTTCCGCTCATGCAAAGCCGGGGATTCAGGATCATCAATATGGCTTTCGACGGGAGGGAATACATGTCTATTACAGATCATGTCCGGAAACTGAAAAAAGCGGATGCTGTGATCATTTACAAAGGGAACAGTACCATGGAATGGTTGAACAGCAAGATACGCGACCTGGTTAAAGTACCGGGATTCGGCAAAGAAAAACCCTTTAAAGCCGTAGGAATTTTCTCCCCCCAGAAAACAACTGACAAATCATTATTATTTTTGCGGAACGTAACCGTGATCTGGAATGAGGAAATCAACAATGCGGCCTTGCATCATTTTCTTGATCAGATAATAAAAAAATGACTGAAAACCTGAACCGGCATATAAAAACAGGAACCCTTTCCATTACCAATCCTTTCCCGGGATTAAGGCCTTTTACCGTGGAAGAGAGCCATCTTTTCTTCGGAAGGGAAGGTCAGAGTGAGGTTGTGCTCGAATACCTGGCCCGGAATCATTTTGCTGCCGTTACCGGCGCTTCGGGAAGCGGAAAATCATCCCTGATCTATTGCGGATTGATCCCCACGCTTTATGGCGGCTTTATTACTAATGCAGGCTCCCGATGGAAGATCATAGCGGTAAGACCGGGAAACAGCCCTATCGAAAATCTTGCCGAAGCGCTGGCTGCGAACGAACAGCCTGACCTGCTTCACGACGACCTTTCACTGCGGAAACAGATCCTGTTATCGGTGCTGAGAAGAAGCTCCTTCGGACTGGTGGATGCCATCAGGCAAATGAAGATACAGGAAGGCGAAAACATCCTGCTCATCATTGACCAGTTTGAAGAATTGTTCCGTTTCAAGGAAAGCCGGAAAGACAGCACCACCTTCAATGAAACCGAAGCCTACATCAAGCTGCTGGTGAATGCCATCAGGCAGAAAGGCTATCCGATTTACGTGGTGCTGACCATGCGCAGCGACTTCATAGGTGAATGCTCTCAATTCCAGGAGCTTACAAAGCTCATTAACAAAAGCAATTTCCTTATTCCCCAGATGACGCGGAACGACTTCCGCGAAGCGGTACTGGGTCCCCTCGCCGTCGGCGGAGCCGAGATCGATGCCCAGCTGCTGCATCACATCCTGAATTCACTGGAAGACAAAACCGACCAGCTGCCGGTGTTGCAGCATGCCATGATGCGAACGTGGGAGTTCTGGGCCCATAACAACGATCCCGCTATACCTATCAAAATGAGGGATTATGAAGCGGCCGGCAGGGTTGAAAATGCCCTTTCCATGCACGCCAACGAAGCCTATGAAGAGTTGACCGAAGACGGCAAGCGGGTATGCAAAAGCATTTTCAAATGCCTTACGGAAAAAGGCACTGACAATAAAGGAACCCGGCATCCCGCCACCGTGCGCTACCTGGCCGAGATCGCCAAAGTCCCCGATGCCAGCGTGGTAGAGGTAGTGGAAAGATTTCGTGCAAAGGGCCGGTCATTCCTGACTCCTGTTGAAGGGACGCCCATTGACAGCGAGACCGTTATCGACATATCGCATGAAAGCCTTATGCGCATATGGGATAAATTAAAAACCTGGGTGGATGAGGAATTCTCATCGGTTCAGATGTATCTTCGGCTGGCGGAAGCCGCCACCCAGTTCCAGCTCGGCAAAACAGGGCTGTGGAGGCCACCCGACCTGCACCTGGCCTTGAACTGGAAGAAGACGCAGAATCCTACCCTCGCCTGGGCCAAAAAATACAATCCTGCCTTTGAGAAGGTGATGGTATTTCTGGATTCAAGTGAAAAGAAATACACGCAGGAGGAGCAGAACAAGGTGAGGATACAGCGGCTGGAGCTGAACCGTACCCGCAAGTTTGCGCTCTATATGATGAGTGCCGCCGTGGTTCTTTCTTTTCTTGTTGTTTTTGCCCTCACCCAGCGGCAAAATGCCCTTAAACAAAAAATGCAGGCTCAGCAAAACCGCGATGAGGCTGTATACCAAAGGACGGTGGCCGACAGCCTGAGGATTGTTGCCGAAAGCAGGGCCAGCGTGGCTGATATGCAAGCGATGATCGCCCAGCTGAATGCCGATTCTGCCGATAAACAAAGCGTCATTGCCTTCATGCAGTCAAAAATAGCCGAACAGGAAAGGCATATCGCCGAACAGCAGGCTGAAGAAGCCAGGAAAAGAAGCGTAACTTTCCAGCAGGAAAAGGAACTGGCCGAAAGAACCGCTGAAACCGCCAAACAGGCAGCGACACTTTCCGACCGCGAAAAGATACTGGCCGGTCAGAAACGGATGCTTTCCATATCACAGGCAATGGCTATCAAGGCACAGCAGGAGAAAGAAAAAGACCTGATCGGTCTCCTGGCACTGCAGTCCTATATCTTCAATAAAGAATATGAGGGCCAGGTGAACCAGCCTGATATATACAATGCATTGTATGAGGCATTATGTGCCTTTAACGGCAAAGATTACAACGGTTTGAGCGGGCATGAAGGGCCTGTCTATTCACTTGCTTTTGTCGGCAATACCAACACTTTCTACAGTTCGGGCAGTGATGGAAAAATACTTCGGTGGGATTTAACGGCCAGTACAAAATTACCGCGCACATTGATCGACAACAATTTCATTAACCGCAGCCTTTCCGTGAGCAGTAACGGACGCTGGCTGGCATGCGGGGCTATGACCACAGGCATCCAGTTGTTCAACCTCAATCAGACCAATGCCATACCCAGCTACCTCGAAGGCCACAGTGGATGGGCGACTACCCTTGAATTCACCAGTGACAGCAAAGGACTTTTTTCCTCCAGCACTGACAATACGATCATTTACTGGGACCTGATTGCCTCCACCAATACCGTCTTCTACAAGGCCGAAAACAAGATCCGGAGCCTTGCGGTATCGCCGGGCAGCAGGTACATAGTGGTGGGCACCGATGACGGTAAGGTCATACGGTGGACTATCGAGACCAAGGAAAAAACGGTATTGTACCAGTCAGACGGCAACGATATTTACAGCGTTGCATACAATTCAAGCGGGTCAAAATTAGCTTTCGGTGATAAAAGCGGTTACCTGAGGATCATGGATACAAGGACCAATGCGGTCACGCGCAATGTCCTTGCCCACATGCACCCCATCCGAGATATTGAATTCTCACCTGACGACAGGCAGATTGTCACGGGAAGCAATGATAAGTCGGTGAAAATTTGGGATGCCAACAATCTGAACAACAAGCCTGTTGACCTCAGAAAGCACAACAATTTCGTCCTTTCCGTTGCCTTCAGTCCCGATGGCCGCTATGTCCTATCATCTTCCGACCATAAAGACCTGTCGAGAACCAACTATATCTACGTCTGGCCGGCTTATGCCGATGCCATGGCTGACCTGCTCTGCTCAAAGCTGGAAAAGAATTTTACGCCCGAGGAATGGAAGTCGTATGTCGGTCCCGACATTGAATACCGCAAAACCTGTTCAAATAAATAAACCTCAGCATACATGCCCCTGTTATTCAATACTTCAAAATTTTTACCTGCCGTCAGATCGTCGATCCTGCTGCTTTGCCTGCTTTGTCCCTGGCCCGCCCGGGCCCAGAGTGACTGCTCCAAAACATTGCAGGAAGCCAGGAACGGGTATGATCAAGGCATGATCGATGAGATCCCCAGAATGCTGGCTCCCTGCATGCAGGAAGGATTTTCCAGGGTTCAGCGCATTGAGGCCTACAAACTGCTGATCCTGGCCTACCTGTTCGATGACGACCAGTTTGAGGCCGAAAATACCATGACGGAATTCCTGAAGCGGTACCCCGAATACGAGATCATGCCGAATGATCCCGTTGAATTCATTCATCTTTTTGAAACCTACCGAACCACTTCAGAGTTTTCCATTGGCGTGATGACAGGATTTAACCTTACCAATCCCCGTATCATTGAGCACTACAGCATAGCCGACCGGTTCTCGTCGGAACCGGATAATAAGACCGGCACGGGATATCAGTTCGGGTTGGGATTCGGCCGGTACCTGGGAAAACGCCTGATGCTCAATGTCGAATTGCAGTGGGCCCGTCATGCTTACTCGTTCACCACCGACAATGCGATGGTAACCCAGCATACCATGGCCGGCAACGAGGAAAGCAAATATACAGAATCCTTCCGGTTCGAAGAGCAGCTGAACAAAGTAACCCTGCCCCTCACCGCGCTGTTTGAGATCAACAACGGGAAATTCCTCTGGTTTGTCCGCGGAGGCGGTTCGGTGAACTATGTGCTTTCCGCTTCCGGAACACCTTCGGGCACTATCAATGAACAGCCCGAGCCCGGCAAAAGCATCGAGATGACCGATTTCCGGAATTCCTATTATTTCAACGCCATACTGGGCGGAGGATTTCATTTCAAAATACCCAGGGGATTTCTTGCCCTTGACCTGCGGTATAACATGGGCATCAATAACCTGGTGAAGACGGATAGGCGATACGACAATGCTTATGCTGCCAGTGTATTCGAAAATGTCGATGATGATTTCAGCCTGAAGACTTTCACCTTTTCGCTAGGCTATTATTTCTCGTTCTACACGCCCAAAAAACAAAAGTAACATGAAAGGTTTGCTGTTGACGATGTTTTGCTTCACCCTTGTCCTGGTTTCCTGCGATAATTATGACGATATCAGCAAAGCCCAGTCGGATTCCTTTATTAAAAACTATACCCCGAACCAGGAGAACAGCGGTGCCCGGGTCTGCAAACTCAGGGACGGCGGTTATGCCCTGCTGGGCAACACGGTGACCCTTACGCGGGAAACAGACATCTGCCTGATCATAACGGATGATAACGGTAATTCCGTTCAAAAGACCAAAACCTACGGAGGCAGGAAGAAAGACAGGGGCTATTGCCTCAAGCAGCTGCCTGACGGAGGATTTGTCATACTGGGATCGAGGCAAAACACTACCCTGGAAAGAGAAGACCTCGACGTTTATCTTATCCGCACCGACAGGCTGGGTGACACCCTGTGGACCCGTACCTTTGATGAAGATGCCAGGGATGATGAAGGTTTATGGCTCGATACGGATGAGAGCGGCAATATCATGATGGTCGGGTATGCTTATAAACCCGTCAGACGCGCCTGGCATTTCATCGTGGATCAGAATGGTAATCCCATTTCCGGCAATAATTATTCTCATAGACCCGGAGCAGGCTCGGCCGATGATGAAGCCAGGTATGTCAGGAAAATTAAAGAGGGATGGCTTGTAATTGGCACCATCCGAACTGCCACTGAAACAACACCTGTATGGCTTATAACAAACGAATATACGTTAGCTTCCCCTTATCCGGCTGAAAAAAATACCAACGAAAAAGCCAATGCCGTGGCTACCCTGGATGATAGCACCTTCTATGCCTGCGGCACAGTCCCGGATGGCACCGGGGGAACGGATGTGCTCCTTTATAAATTCAGCAAAGTGCCTGACGAGAATGAATACAGGCGCGAATGGGATACTGTATACACCCAGGGGATCAATGATAAAGGCACCAGTATATTAATGAATGACGAGCAGCTTTTTATTTTGTCCACCCAGGTATACAGTGACAAAAACAGCAATATTTCGGTAATATCCACCAACCTGCAGGGGGAGAATCCCCGTTATGAATCCTATGGCGGTTCATCCCAGATGGAAAGCCATAATTTCGAATTTGCCGGTGATGGCGGATTGATCATTTCCGGCACCAATAAGCGCGATTTCAAAAGCTCCCTGGTGATGATCAAAACCAGGACCGGAGGAAAGCTCTGATCCGGCCGGCTCGTGGTTTTTTTACCCGGCTGAAAACCGGTTTTCGAACCCTTTTCCGTTCAGTTCATCAAATTCTGGTTACATTATACACTTCGTTTTTGTATTTTTACCACCGGTTATAAGTGAATCGTTACCCGGTTTAAGGGCAGCCTGAACAAATCCGGAAATACAGTTGGATTTGTTTTTTTGTCTGCACAGGGAAGATGTTTTTTACGTTTTACCATGCAAAATTCAAACGAGATGAAATTCAATTGCCAGTCTTGTCTTCGCGTTTTCCGATCGATCCTTTTCCTTTTTCCCTTGTTCCTGTCCCTTCAGTCCCATTCCCAGGATGCCCTCAGGATAATGCCCCTGGGCAATTCCATTACTTTCGATACCTATACCGGGGACACGAGACCTGATGGCGATAAGATTTCCTATCGCTACCAGCTCTACCAGTCACTCACCGATGCCGGGTACACCTTTGATTTTGTCGGAAGCGAGCGCAGCGGCTGGAATTATCTTCCGACCACACCGGTTGATTACTCCGATCATGCCGGATTTCCGGGTATAACAGCAGCAGACCTGCTGACCCTGCTGAAAACCGGGAGGAATTATGAAGTGGATCCCATCGGCGGTTTTTGCGAACTGCCTTTCTGCCCCCAGAACTATCTTGAATTTTATAAGCCTGATGTTATTTTCCTGCACATCGGAACGAACGGCCTGAACACCCTGCTGGATGCCCAGGCCATTGCAGACGATGTGAATGCAATCCTCGATCTGATTGACGCCTATGAAGCCTCTGCAGGCAAGACCGTGACGGTATTCCTGGCGCGCATTATTAACCGTGGCGGTTCGAATCCGGCCGGCAATCATGCCCCCACCACCTATTATAACCAGTTGCTGGATGACCTGGTCAAGGACAGGGCTGATGAAAGCATCATCCAGGTAAACCTGGAGACCGGTGCTGATATTGATTACCGGCTGACCATATATGGTGGTGAAATGATCGATGAACTCCATCCGATAACCTCCGGGTATGACAAAATGGCCAAGGTATGGACCGAGGCCATCGAATCGCATAACATTGCCTCCCCTGAGGTTTCCGGCATTCCCGACCAATCGGGGCCGGAAGGAAGCACGATCTCTTTTGACCTCGACGACTATGTATTTGATCCGCAGGATCCCGATGCCGATATGACATGGACTTACAGCGGCAATGCCAACTTCACCGTAAGCATCAATGCAACCACGCATGTGGTCACCCTAACCCCGGTCAATCCCAACTGGAACGGAAGCAATACCATCACCTTCCGCGCCACCGATCCCGGCGGAGCCTATGATACCGACGCTGCCAACTTCACCATGACCGCCGTGAATGACGATCCGACCGATATCACCCTTACCGGCAATTCGGTAGCGGAAAACCAACCGGCGGGTACCCAGGTCGGAACCCTTTCCACCGCCGATGTTGACCCGGGAGATACCTTTACCTATACCCTGGTTGCTGGCACCGGCAGCGGCGATAATGCCAGTTTTACCATTTCGGGGAACCGGCTTCTTACCAATGCGGTTTTCGACTATGAAACAAAATCCACTTACAATATCCGTATCAGGACCACCGACAGCGGCTCCGGCACCTATGAGGAAGCCTTCACCATCAGCGTGACGAACGTGAACGAAGCCCCGGTGCTTGCCAACATTGAAACATCGGCCCTGAACTACACTGAATCGTCAGGACCTGTTTCTGTAACCAACACCATTACGGTCACCGATGACAACACCACCCTTCAGTCGGCTTCCATATCCCTGACTTCAGGCTATCAGCCTACGGAAGATGTGTTGTCCTACAGCATTGCCGATGGCTTTGTCAAAAACTGGGATGCGGTTACCGGCACCTTCACCCTGCAGGGGAATTATTCACCGGCTGTATACCAGGCTGCCCTGCGCAATATTAAATATACCAACACCAGTGCTGATCCGGTAACCAGCTCCCGTACCGTGACCTTCACGGTATCCGACGGTACGCTGGGCAGTGCCCCGGTGACCCGGAACATTACGATAGGATCGGTGAATGATGCCCCCGTGCTGGGCAATATCGAAACCACCGCCCTGTCCTACACCGAAAACGAAGCTGCCAAAGACATTACCGACAATATTACCATCACCGACAGCGACGATACGAACATGGAATGGGCAACGGCCACTATCTCGTCCAATTACCAGAGCAACCAGGATGTGCTGGCCTTCACCAACGCTGGCGCGATTACCGGCTCATGGAATGCCGCCGGCGGGGTGCTCACGCTTACCGGCACTTCCACCATTGCCAATTACCGCGCGGCATTGAGGAATATATCCTATCGTAATACCAGTGAAAATCCTTCTGAAC
>CAYMJH010000002.1:35592-52783 GCA_964390385.1 uncultured Bacteroidales bacterium
GGATTATCATCTTTCAGATCCGATATCTCAAAATCACCGTCAGGCTGTAAAACAGCTTTCTGCCCGCCTGTTATGATCGCCTCGTTCCTGACCAGTGATCCGGTTACCCGCAACATTACCGTTGCCGCCGTAAATGATGCCCCGGTTTTATCAGGCATTGAAACGACGCCGCTGCCTTACACGGCCGGGTCGGGCGAAGCGCTTATTACCGGCACCATTACTGTATCGGATACCGATAACGTGAATCTGTCCTCCGCCACCGTTGCCATCACCGGCAATTACCTGTCGGCCCAGGACAGGCTGAGATTTACCAATACCAGCCTCATTACCGGGACCTGGAGTACCACCACCGGCACTATGACACTCTCGGGTAATGCTTCCCTGGCTAACTACCGGTCGGCTTTAAGAAATGTGCGATACGAGAATATCGAAGCAGCCAATCCGAATACCACGGCCAGAACGGTACAATTCCGGGTGAATGACGGCGAAACGGCCAATAATTTAAGCAATGCCGTAACCCGCACCATCACCTATGTCCCTACGGCAACCATCAGTGGCGGGGGCGTTATATGCGGAACAGCGAAAAAGGACACCATTGTTCTTTCATTGACCGGGGAACCGAACTGGACGGTGGTCATTCGTCGCACCGGGGGCTCCCTGCCGAAGGATACCACGATTTCCAACATCACTTCCTCGCCATACAGCTTCCTCACCAATGTCGCCGGCACCTATGTCGTATATAATGTGGCGGATCAGAACTACGCTGACGGACTCGAATTCGGTTCGGCCGTCATCACGGTCCGTCCTGTCCCCACCGCCCGGCTGACGGGGACCTCACAGATCTGCCAGGACGGCAGCTCATCGGCGCCGATGTCCGTTGATTTTACAGGCACCGCACCGTGGACCTTTGTATTGCGAAGGAATGCCCAGGACACAACTTATACCGGTATCACCCAGGATCCTCTCAATTTCAGCGTTACCCGGCAGGGCATTTACAAGATAACCAGCCTTAATGATCAGTATTGCGACGGCGATACGGTGGCTGGGTACGGGACAGCGGTGGTAAGCTATATCACTGCTCCTAAGGCAACGCTTTCAGGTGTTGACACCGTTTGTCCGGGCGATACGGCCGTCCTGCACGTCCAGTTTGAAGGCGATGCCCCTTTCAGCGTCACCTATTTGCGGAACGGAGCCAATGCCAAAACAATCGATGGTATTTACCAGATGAGCTATAACCTGAAGGTGCTGGGTAACGGGACCTATACGCTTTCCGCCGTGGAGGACGAAGTACGGAACGGCTGTGTGGCCGGCACCGGCACGGTGGTTTATTATTCCATCCCCACGGCGAATATTTCGGGAACAGGTTCCATCTGCGAATATACCACGGCAAACCTGAGGGTAACGTTGACCGGAACGGCCCCATGGACATTCAGCTACCATCGCAACACCGAAGTTCCCACCTCCATAGCTGACGTTACTTCTACGCCCCGTTTTATACCCATTGACCAGGAAGGCACCTATACCCTTGTTGCTGTTTCGGATAAATATTGCAACGGAACGATTGCCGGCAGTGCCGTGGTTACTGTTACCCCGGCACCCGATGTCAGTATAACCGGGCTCGCACCGGCCTACAGCGTAACGGAAACGAAAATGATCCCCGTATTCGGGAATCCCGCAGGCGGATTGTTTTCACCCTCGATGCTGATCTTTGTACGCGATACGAATTTCTTCCTGCCCGGCATTGTAGGCGTTGGTCTGCACACGTTGGTTTACAGTTACCGCGACGACGGGACCGGCTGCTACGGTTATGACACTGCCACCGTTGCCGTATTGGCTGCCGATGCAGAGATTACCTTCCCCGAAAACGACACTAAAAAGCTCTTTTGTTTCAATGACGCCCCTTTCACCCTGTTGGGACACAATGTTGCAAACAATACCGGAAGCTTTTATATCAGCGGAGGAACCGGTCTGGTGGACAACCACGACAATACCGCCACTGTTTACCCCTCGCAGCTGAACGACGGGATCTACCAGGTGACTTACCGTTATTACAGCAACGGCACCTTCCTGGAAGTGCAGGAATCTTTTGAAGTGGAAGTTGTGCCCGATCTGAGGTTCATAGGACTGGATGATACGGAATACTGCAACAATGAGCCCCGTTTCAAGCTGAATGGCAATATTGCGGCAGGAATCTTCTCAGGCAAGGCGGTAACCGGCAATATCAGCACGGGTTTTTACTACGAACCTGTCCTTGCCAAGCCCGGATCAGACACTGTGTTTTATACCTATACCACCTCCGTAGGTTGCTCCCGCGAGATTTTCCGGCCCATTACCGTCAGGGGTGCAGCAGTGGTCGATTTCTCGGTAAAAGACAACTGTTTCTCGCCTGCCATTACAGATTCAGCGGAATTCATCAATCATACCACCTCCGTTGACCCGGTAAAAACATGGGAATGGAATTTTGGTGATGCCGTGAGCGGGGATAAGAATAAATCCGGTCTTGAAAATCCCAAACACCGGTATACAACGTCAGGGTATAAAAATGTGAGCCTTAAGGCTAAAACGGATTATTGCGAGAGCACAGATTCCATCTGGTTCGATTTTGGTCCCAAGCCCACCGCTGACTTTGACTGGGCCAGCGAATGCTTTCACCAGGGCCGGAAGGTGAAGTTCATCAACCTTTCTTCCTCCAGCATTGGCGTGGACATCAACGGTAATAAATGGAAATTTCATCATGGCGCAACCTATGACAGCCTGGATACCTGGGACGCCGAATATCCTTACAGTGATACAGGCTTGTACGCCGTTGAACTCATTGTATATTCCAACTACGGATGTACCGACAGGATCACGAAGATACTTGCCTTAAGGCCCACTTACCCGTTGACGGAAGGAGCATCCTATTTTGAAGGCTTCGAGAACGGCCGTGCAGGCTGGAAAAGCGATCATAAGGATACCGTGAACTCCTGGGAACTGGGTGATCCGCCAGCATTTGGCGGCGCCGCCGGCGATGATTATGCATGGTACACCCATATCACAGATAAAAGACCCCCGGCAGAGCAATCTTATGTGACTTCCCCGTGCTTCGATTTCACTGGTATCAAAAAGCCCATGGTCAGCCTGTACATCAGGAGGATGTTCGACCGGTACCGTGACGGGGCAAACCTGCAGTATACAGCCGACAGCGGAAAAAACTGGCTCAATATAGGAAAAATGAACGACGGCATCAACTGGTATAACAATTATGAAATGTTCGACGCGCTGCCCGGTGGCAAGAGTACCGGATGGTCCAGCAGCGAGACGGTGTTTGCTGACGACGACTGGGTCGATGCCCGACACAGCCTCGACGAGGTGAAAGGAAAAAAGAATATCCAGTTCAGGATCGCCTATGGCTCCGACGGAACAGCCACCGATAACAAGGGAATTGCATTCGACAATTTCCAAATTGGCGAGCGCAGTAAAATTGTACTGGTTGAGCATTTCACCAATGCCAGCGATGTCGTTTCAAAAATTGCTGATTCCGAGCTCGATGCGATTGCCAACGCCAATCCTTTGGACGTTGTCGACATTCAATATCATACTTCTTTCCCCGGACCCGATCCCTTTAATGAGGTTAATAAAGTGGATCCCGGTACCCGGGTGTTGTATTACCAGTTATCGTCGGTTCCGGTTTCCGTTGTTAACGGAGGGGCTTATGTCTGTGATTATGACGGCAAAACACTGGATCCTGTAAAGGTGAAAATACAGGCGTTAACCAATCCAAGATTCAATATCAACCTCACCACGCAGAAACAGGGTAATACACTGGGAATTGAGGTGACCATAATACCGCTTATAAGAACAACAAACAAACAGCTTACTTTACACACTGCCATTGTGGAACGAAAGATATCAGGTGTGACGGGCGCCAACGGCGATACCCTGTTTGAGAGCGTGTTGAAAAAGATCATATCAAGCACCTCCTACACCAACAACTGGGAACCCGGGGTCGATGTAAAAACATTCACCACAAGCTGGAATCTCAAGAATACTTACAATACGGATGAGATCAGGGTAGTTGCCTTTATCCAGGATGAAGCAACCCGGGAGATCTACCAGGCTATGATCGACACCTTTGATGTACCCCTGGCACTGGAAAAAGAATACGCTATTCACCGGAGCAATAACAGTGCCGGATTCATAGCCTATCCCAATCCTGTGAACAATCAATTGTACCTGAGATTTGAGGAAGCGCTTGTTAAGGAATCCCGGATCGATCTCTTCGATCTTAACGGGAGGCTTGTCATGACCCGGGAGATATTACCCGGTATCCGGCTGTTTGAATTGGGTATGGGTGATTTTCCGGAAGGATTGTACTTTTTAAGGATAACATCAGACCATCAGTTTACCGGATTGCAAAAGCTGGTTATCTCCAGATAGATGATTTGAACGGATTAGTCCTGAAAAGGAAATGAATGAATGATACTGCCGCTATGAAACCGACCCCGACATTGATCTGTCACAGGAAAACAATGCTTCCGGCCTTGTTAATACTATTGAATTCCATTCCGGGAACGGCGAATTTTCCGGCAAGCATGACAGTTTTACCGGAAACTGTCATGGCACTCAGCCCGGATGAGGTGACCGCCAAAAGGCCCACTGATATCAAACTGATTCCCGGCGACATCAATGAAAATCAACCGGCGGGCACCACGGTGGGAACCCTTTCAACGGTTGATCCCGATGCCGGAAATACCCATACCTATACGTTGGTTTCGAAATGGTATCGTCCATACCCGGACAATGCTCATTTCAGCATCTCGGGCAATCAATTGGTTACAAAGACTGTATTCGATTACGAAGTGAAATCGAGTTATAAAATCCTTATCAGGTCCACCGATAATGACGGGCTATATTATGAAAAAGAGTTTACCGTAACGATCATAAATCTCAATGAACCCCCGGTAGCCACCAATGTCAGAATAACCCGTTCCAATAACCGCATCGGGACGACCAATACGGGAACTTTTACCTATACCGATCCTGACAAGGATGCAGCTGGAACGCATCTCTATAAATGGTACCGGTTAATGAAGGCCGGAGATACGCTTTGGATTGACAGCGTTTCGGCGGTCAGCTATGTTCCGGTGCTGGCTGACGGCGGTTATTCCATTGGCTTCGAAGTCACGCCCCGTGATAGCAAGGGACTGGCCGGAATCCCGGTCAAAAGCTCCTTCCTTTACATTAATGCTGCGCCTGTCGCGGGCGAAGTGCATATCTATGCTCCCGAAGTGGAAACCGGAAGCCGTATTTCGGGACGATTTTCTTACAGCGACCTGGAGAACAATGCAGCCGGAAAACATACATACCGCTGGTATCGCTCATCAACTCAGTCCGGTACCGGAACCCTGATTGCAGGGGCAACGGACTCTACCTATGCCATCACATCTGCTGATGACGGCCGGTTTGTAAGATTTGAAATAATCCCTTCGGCATCGGCCGGATCCACACCCGGTGCAGGGGTAAGTTCAGACTGGACCGGACCCCTCGGAATTCCAACGCCAAGGGCTGTACTTTCCGGTGTGGATACGACCTGCCCCGGCGACACGGCCATCCTTACCGTCGCCCTCGAAGGAACGCCTCCGTTCAGTATCACCTATTTACGCAACGGCACAGGGGCCGTGACTATCAGTGGCATTACGGATTATTCCTACCTGTTGAAAGTTGTGGGCGACGGAATTTATACACTCTCTGCAGTATCCGACTTTTACAGGAAGGGGAGGGTGTCCGGGAGCGGCACCGTTATTTACCGCGACTATCCTACTGCAACAATGGAAGGAAACAATACCATTTGTGAACACATTACGACTGACCTGAGGGTGACCTTAACCGGCCACGGCCCCTGGAGCTTCAGCTATCGACGGGGTACCGAGATCCCCACTACCTTTATTGACGTTACGGCTTCGCCAAAGCTCGTTTCAGTTTCCCAGGCCGGAACCTACACCCTTACCGGTGTTTCAGACCAGTATTGCCATGGAACTGTTTCCGGGAATGCCGTGGTCACGGTCATCCCCGCTCCTGACGTTACCCTGTCAGGATTAAAACCTGCTTACAGTGATAAGGTATTGATGGTTCCCGTGTTCGGCCAGCCTAAAAACGGTACGTTTACACCGGCGCTGATGTACATGAACGATACGAATTATTTTCTGCCTGCCATTGTGGGCCCCGGGATCCATACGATAATATACAGTTACCGCGATGCCGGAACCGGATGCTACGGCTATGATACAGCCACCGTTGCCGTGCTTTCTGCCAATGCTGATATTACCTTCCCTGAGAACGACACCAAAAGACTTTTTTGTTATAACGAACCTCCTTTTATCATTGTTGGTTACAATAAAGCCAACAGCATCGGAACCTTTTACATCAGCGGGGGAGTTGGACTTACCGATAACCGTAACAACACGGCCACCATTGACCCCTCACAGCTCAACGGGGGCAGGTACAAGATTACCTATTATTACCGCGACCTGCAAACCGATCTCTTTATTACCGACAGTTTTGATGTTGAAGCCATCGGCGAGCTCAGGATATACGGCCTGGATGAACCCTATTACTGTGATAATGATGAGCCGGTGAGGCTGATAGGCAACGCAGAAGAAGGTATTTTTTCCGGTAAAGCAGTGACCGGCAACCAAAGCTCAGGTTTCTATTTTGAGCCCCGGCGTTCCGGTCCCGGTTACGATTCTGTTTTTTACACCTACACAACCCGTTCGGGATGTTCTCGTCAAATCTACAAACCATTGATCATCAGGGATGCTGCTGATATCAGTTTTACCATCCTGGATTCCTGCATTTCCGCTGACAAATCAGACTCAATCCAGTTTATCAACCTCACCAAAACTACCGACCCGGTCCTTTCCTGGTTATGGGAATTTGATGACGCCAGCGGGAACAACACGTCAGGCCTGAAAAATCCCAAACACCGTTATAATCAGGATGGCAGAAGGCAGGTGACACTAACGGCCACTACCGGCTATTGCAGGAACGAAAGAACCATTTCATTGCTTTTCGGAGACGATCCGAAAGCCGACTTCAGATGGGCAACCGAATGTTTCCATGAAGGACGTAAAATTTTGTTTTACAATATTTTATCACATACAAGCCCTGATCTGAATATCAGCGAATACCAATGGGAAATGGCTGACGGTGAAATAACAGACAGCGCAGACACTGAAAATGCTGAACACCTTTACAGCAAGCCCGGCAATTACAGGGTCAACCTGTTTGTCCGTTCAACTCACGGATGCTCTGACACGGTGAGCAAAACACTGATCCTAAGGCCGACCTATGAATTGTCAAAGGGAGATTCGTATTTTGAAGGTTTTGAAAATGGCCCCGCAGGATGGGCCAGCATGGCCGACACCACGGTAAATTCATGGACCCTGGGCATGCCCGGAAACGAATTCAGGAGCTCCCGGGAAGTCACGCAGGCCTGGTTTACCCGTTTCACAAAGCCCGATAAGGAACAATCTGCCGTGACATCCCCCTGTTTCGATTTCAGCGGGATCACCAAGCCCATGATAAAATTGGATATCTCGAGGCAATTCGATCAGTACCGTAACGGCGCCGTTTTGCAATATACCGCAGACAGCGGAAAAAGCTGGCCCAACCTGGGAAAAATTGACGATGGTATCAACTGGTACAACAACTATGAAATTTCCGGAAAACCGGGAGGGCAGGACATCGGATGGTCAGGCCGGAAGGATGTGCTGCCCGACAATGACTGGGTTGAAGCCAGGCACAGTGTTGATCAGCTGCAGGGGAAGACCGATGTTCAGTTCCGGATTGCCTATGGTTGCGACGTGACTGCTGCCAACACATACGGACTTGCCTTTGACAATTTCAGTATAGGCGAACGCAGCAAAATTGTACTGGTAGAGCATTTCACCAACGCAGGCGATACCGTTTCCAGGAATGCTGATTCTGAGCTGGATGCTGTTGCCAACAGTAATCCTGCTGATGTCATCGATATTCAATACCATACTTCATTTCCCGGCGCAGATCCTTTTAACGAGCAGAATAAGGTGGACCCCGCAACACGTGTGTTGTTCTATCAGTTATCAGACGTTCCGTATTCGATCATCAATGGCGGCGTTTATCGGGTGGACTATTTTAACAACAAAAAACTGGACGTCAATAAAGTGATAACCCAAAGCCTGCTGGACCCGAAATTCAGCATAAACTTAAATACATCCATGGCTGACAACGGGCTTACGGTGAACGCCGAGATCCGTTCACTGGAATGGATAGCCGACCGCCAGGTTACCCTTCATCTGGCCGTGGTCGAACGCAAAGTGACCGGGATTACCGGCGCCAACGGAGATACCTTGTTCGAAAGTGTTTTAAGATCAATGCTTTCCAGTACTTCCTATTCCCATAGCTGGGATCCCTCAGCAGCGTCTGAAACCGTCACCAGGGACTGGAATTTCAAGCATGCCTATAATGCTGATGAGATCAGGGTTATTGCGTTTATTCAGGATGAAGCCACGCATGAAATTTACCAGGCTATGATCGATAAGTTCGACGCAGCCACAGCCATCGGATCCGTAAATGACCTGTACCGTCACAACGGGGGCAAGGGCTTCACGGTGTTTCCAAATCCATCAGTTGACGAGGTTTACCTCAGGTTTGACAGGGCCGGTGCAAAGACTATTTGGATTAACCTGTATGATATCAGCGGAAAGCTTGTAGTGCAAAAAGAATTGCAGCCCCATGATCAGCTGTATTCCTTCCCGGTGAAAGGCTTTGAGAAAGGATTGTATTTCCTGAGAATTTGTTCCGATCATCAGTTTATCGGGATTGAGAAACTTGTCATTGCCGGGGATTGAGAAAGCTGTGCATTTGCCTTGCCCTTTGACGGCAAAACCATCGTGCAGGCAGGCTGCGTAATCCGACGATTTCATGTTGGCATGCCCTTGTCAGGATATACGATTATTATATATCTTTACTATTATATGATGATGGTGTGATTTTTTGAAGAGGGATTCCTCTAAGACTGCTTGTTTTTCATAATGATTGCGATGACTGTTATGAAATTTTTCCTGCCGTTTCATCCTGTCCATAGAACACTATGCTGTGCTGCATTGTTGTTCATTTCACTGCAGGCTTTCCCGCAATCGCCCCCCGAAATATCCGTACCGGGTGCACAAAGCGTTGCCGAAAATACCGATCTTGTCTTCAGTTCCGGCAACGGCAACCTGGTCCTGGTCAGCGACGCCGACGGAGATGATCAATCCTTTACCATCAGCGTCGTCAATGGCACCTTTACGCTCTTCACTTCATCGGGCCTTGTCGTGTCCGGTGACGGAACGGCAACCATTAGCCTGTCGGGCCCCCTCGACGCTGTCAACACTGCCCTGAACGGCGCTTATTTCAGGGCCACTCCCGACTTTTACGGCAGCGCCTCGGTAAGCTTTTTTACCGATGACGGTAATGGCGGGACCGACAATGAATCGGTTTCCATCACCGTATCCTCCGCGAATCAGACACCCACTGGCATAATGCTTTCCAATGCATCGGTGGCCGAAAATCAACCCGGGAACACCCTCGTGGGCAGTCTTACAACAACAGATCCCGATGCAGGAGACAATCATTCCTATTCGCTTGTAGCAGGCTCCGGCAGTGATGATAACGCCGGTTTCGGGATATCGGGGAACCAGTTGATGACAGCGCTGTCTTTCGACTATGAAGACAAACCATCGTGCGCTGTAAGAATAAGGACCACCGACGATGAAGGCCTTTGGTACGAAGAGTCTTTTACCATTGTCATTACCAATGTCAATGAAACGCCCACTGCCATTACCCTGTCGAATGCCTCTGTTCCCGAAGGCCAGCCTGTCAATACCGTAGTGGCAACCCTGTCATCAGCGGATCCTGATGCCGGCGATGTCTTTACCTATTCACTGGTTTCCGGGGAAGGCAGCACAGGCAATGCCGGTTTCAATATTTCCGGATCCAGCCTGCTGACCAGTGCTGTATTTGATTATGAAACGCAGTCAACTTATACTGTCCGCCTGAGAACAACCGATGGCGGAGGACTGTTTTATGAAAGTGTATTCACCATTACGGTCACTTTGTATAACCAGCCTCCATCCGATATAATGCTGTCCGGTAACCTGGTTGCCGAAAATCAACCCCCGGGCACCCCGGTAGGCAGTTTTTCTGCAGTGGATCCCAATACCGGTGACAGCCATGTTTTCTCCCTGGTATCCGGCAACGGAAGCACCGACAATGCAAGCTTCGCCATTTCAGGCAATCAGCTGCTGACCGCTGCCCCATTCAATTATGAAACAGGTTCTTCTTTATCGATACGGGTAAGGGCAACTGACGGGGGATCACTTTCAACGGAAAAACAAATCACCATCACGGTCACTGATGTGAACGAAGCTCCTACGGCGATTACCCTTTCGAATGCTTCCGTTCCCGAAGGCCAGCCCGTCAATACCGTGGTGGCAACCCTGTCATCAGCGGATCCTGATGCCGGCGATGTCTTTACCTATTCCCTGGTTTCCGGGGAAGGCAGCACAGGCAATGCCTTATTCAACATTTCCGGATCCAGCCTGCTGACCGGTGCTGTATTTGATTATGAAACGCAGTCAACTTATACTGTCCGCCTGAGAACAACCGATGGCGGAGGACTGTTTTATGAAAGTGTATTCACCATTACGGTCACTTTGTATAACCAGCCTCCATCCGATATAATGCTGTCCGGTAACCTGGTTGCCGAAAATCAACCCCCGGGCACCCCGGTAGGCAGTTTTTCTGCGGTGGATCCCAATACCGGTGACAGCCATGTTTTCTCCCTGGTATCCGGCGACGGAAGCACCGACAATGCAAGCTTCACCATTTCAGGCAATCAGCTGCTGACCGCTGCCACATTAAATTATGAAAGCAAGCCTTCCTGTTCAATCCGGATCAGGGTAACCGATGCGGGAGGCCTGTCTTATGATGAGATCTTTTCCATCAGCATCACCAATGTGAATGAACCGCCGGTTGCATCCAACGTCGTTATTTCACGTGCGAACGACAGGATCGGAACCGCCAACACCGGGAATTACCTGTATACCGATCCCGAAACCGGCAATGCCATGGAAGGGAGCTCCCTGTACAGGTGGTACCGAAAAAGTTCCGGCGGCGGGACACAGATGATAGACGGCGCCACAGCCACGGCTTATATCCCGGTAATGTCCGACGGCGGTGACTCCATCTGTTTTGAGGTTACCCCGAGGGATAATTTCAGCCTTCCGGGCAGTCCCGTCAGAAGTTCTTTTGTTTATGTTAATGCTGCCCCCGTTGTGTTCAATGTACACATCCACGCTGATGATCTCAGGGTGACGCATTATGTCCGCGGAAGATATACATACAGCGACACCGAAGGCAATGCTGCCGGGAGTCATGCCTGGCAGTGGTACCGGTCCCCGGATCCTTCGGGATCAGGCACCCTTATTTCGGAGGCAGCGGATACCGTTTATAAACTCCGGGTAACGGAGGAGGGCCAGTATATCAGGTTCGTTATAACACCCTCTGCGTCTTCAGGGTCTTCTCCGGGTGCTGCCGTTTCTTCACCATGGATGGGCCCGGTAGGAGGTGCCTTGCCGACCGCTGTGATATCCGGAACCGGCACGGTTTGCCATAACGGGCCCAGGGCAAAGATCACCGTGAATCTGACCGGTGAACCCGGATGGGTTGTACGTTACCGGCGTGTTTTTGGCGCCGGTTCAGAAGAAGCCACCATCAGGAATATCAAAACATCACCTCATATCTTTGATGCACCGGGAGACGGCACATACACCCTGCTGTCCGTATCGGACACCAATTATTCATCGGGTACGGTATCCGGCACGGCGGTAATTACCTATTTCCCCGCTGCAACGGCAAGGCTCACAGGAACTACGCAGTTCTGCCAGAACAATCCGACAGAAGTTCCGCTGACGGTCGATTTTTCCGGTACCTCCCCCTGGACCTTCGTGCTTCGAAGGAACGCACAGGATACCACGTATAATAACATTACCCAGGATCCCTTTGTCATCAGCACAAAAAGACCCGGCATCTATAAAATCGCAAGCCTTTACGACAGTCATTGCGAAGGTGATACGGTTGCAGGGTACGGAACCGCTGTGATCAGTTATATTGCCACGCCCAAAGCGGTCATTTCCGGTATCGATACAACCTGTCCCGGCGATACAGCCGTGTTGCGGGTCCAGTTTGAAGGGGCGGGGCCATTCAGCATTACCTATCTGCGCAACGGTGCCAATGCCAGAACCATCAGCCTTATCAACACATTGAATTATGCCCTGAAGGTCGTGGGCAACGGGACCTATACACTTTCTGCCGTTTCAGACCAGGTGAGAAGCGGATGTGTATCCGGAACAGCCACGGTGGTATATTATCCCATCCCCACCGCTGCCATTTCGGGAACAGCCTCCATCTGTGAGTACACATCGGCGAATCTTACCGTAAGCCTTACCGGCACTGGTCCCTGGAATTTCAGTTACCGCCGCAACGCCGAAGCGTCAACCTATGTATACAACGCTGCGACCTCACCCCGTAACTTAGCGGTAAACAGGGCGGGGACCTATACCCTCACCGGGGTGTCTGATAAATATTGCCACGGTACGGTTTCCGGCAGTGCGGTGATAACCGTTACCCCCCCGCCTGATGTCACTTTAACCGGACTTGATCCTGCCTACAGTGATGATGTTAAGATGGTTCCCATTTTCGGCAATCCGAAAAACGGGACTTTCAATCCGGCCATGATCAGGATCAATGATACGGTATTCTTCCTTCCTTCCTACATGGGGGCGGGCATGTATACCATCATTTTCAGTTACCGTGATCCGTCAACCGGCTGTTACGGATATGACACCGCAAGGGTGGCCGTGCTCGCCGCTGACGCAGAAATAACCTTCCCCGAAAATGATCAGAAGAAGTTTTTCTGTTATAATGACCCGCCATTTACCATCCTGGGGCACAATACGAAAAACGTCACAGGGACATTTACCATCAGCGGAGGAAAGGGGCTGGTTGATAACCACGACAATACGGCCACCCTATACCCTTCACAGCTCAGTGGAGGAACCTACAAGGTCAACTACCGGTATTTCAACGAAACCTTTCTCGAGGTTGAAGAAAGCTTCGAGGTGGAATCAGTGCCGGAACTTCAGATCTACGGGTTCAGCCAGACATCCTTTTGCGATGATGACGACCGCGTATGGCTGAACGGCAATGTTACAGGAGCCGTATTTACCGGCAATGCCGTTACCGGCAATGCCAGTACCGGCTATTATTTCGATCCCGGTCTTTCCAAACCCGGACGGGACACCGTTTTCTATACCTATACCACAGCCCGCGGATGCTCCCGTCGTATATTCCGGCCAGTGATCATCCATGACGCTGCCAACATAGACTTTACCGTACAGGATACCTGTTTTTCAGCTTCATCCCGTGACTCCACCGTATTCATCAATCTGACCACCACCAAGGACACCATAATTTCGTGGTACTGGAGTTTTGATGATATCAGCAGCAATGAGAATCATTCCTCTCTAAAAAATCCCAGGCACCGTTACACCAAGGCCGGTCTAAAGAATATCACGCTCAGGGTGACCACAAACCATTGTGAAAGCGAAGCCGGAAAATCTTTCCGCTTCGGCGACAAGCCCGAGGCTGATTTTGACTGGGCCAGCGAATGTTTTTACAAGGGCCGGAAGGTGAAATTCATCAATAATTCTTCTTCCAATTCCAGCTCTGGCGTTACCATCGACGGTTATAAATGGAAATTTCATCATGGCACAACCTATGACAGCGCCAGCACCAGGGATGCCGAATATCTTTACGGCGATACCGGAAATTACAGGGTTGAACTCATCATCCATTCAAACTACGGATGCACCGACAGGATCAGCAAAATCCTTCCGCTAAAACCGTCTTTTCAGCTGCAAAAAGAATCATCTTATTTTGAAGGTTTCGAGAACGGCAGGGCCGGGTGGTTGAGCACAGCGGAAAACACGGTGAACTCATGGGTCCTGGGTACTCCTCAGGATCCCTATGTTGCCGCAGCAGAGGGCGATTATGCATGGTACACCCATATCATTGCCGAACGTCCGCCCAAAGAACAATCGTATGTGACCTCTCCCTGCTTCAGTTTCTCGGGGATCGAAAAGCCTATGATCAAGCTGAACCTGTGGAGACTTTTCGACCAGTCTCGCGACGGCGCAAATCTGCAGTACAGGTCCGACAGCAATAAGATATGGCAGAATCTCGGCAAACTTGAAGATGGCATAAACTGGTATAACAATTATGAGATTTCCGGAAATCCCGGCGGCAGGTCAACCGGCTGGTCGAGCAGCAACACCGTGTCAACCGATATCGGATGGATCGAGGCGAGGCACAGTCTCGATGAACTAAAAGGGAAGAAAGACGTGCAGTTCAGGATTGCCTATGGGTCTGACAGCACGGCCACAGGAACACATGGACTTGCCTTTGACAATATGAGGATCGGGGACCGCAGCAAGATAGTGCTGATCGAGCATTTCACCAATGCCGGCGATGCAGCCTCCAGGTCAGCCGATTCAATCCTTGATGTACTGGCCGGCAGCTATCCTTTTGATGTGGTGGATATCCAGTACCACACTTCGTTCCCCGGCCCTGATCCCTTCAATGAACAAAACAAGATAGATCCGGGCACCCGTGTTTTATTCTACCAGCTATCCGGTGTTCCTTACTCCATCATTAACGGCGGCACCTTCCTGTATGATTACAGCGATAACAATTACCCCGATCCCGGGCTGATCAGGAACCTGTCATTGACTGACCCCGATTTCAACATAAGCCTGCATACGGAAACAACTGATGACGCCCTCAATATTGATGCTGAATTCAGATCCCTGATCCCTGTCAGGAACAAGCAGATTTCCCTTTATATCGTAATCATTGAACGTATCATTTCAGGGATTTCCGGGGATAACGGTGACAGCCATTTCGAAAGCGTGCTGAAAAAAATACTCTCCGGCACTTCCTATAATCACAACTGGGACCCTGCAGATAAGCCAATAGCCCTTTCCGGAGAATGGACCTTTAAAAATACTTATAACACCGATGAATTAAGGGTTATTGCCTTCATACAGGACGAAGCTACACATGAAATCTACCAGGCCGTGATCGACAAATTTGATGTGCCGCTGGCTTTGGGGGAAAATAAGGGTGCTTACCCCGGCCATGGCAGCCGCTCCTTTATCGCATTCCCCAATCCGGTTCATCATGAGGTTTACATCAGGTTTGACGAAGCATTGCCAAAAGAGGCACAGGTTGATCTTTTCGATATCAATGGCAGGCTGATGATGACCAGCGCTCTCTCTTCAGGGATCAAACTGCATGCCATCAACCTGGAAAGCTTTCCGGAAGGATTATATTTCATGAGGATCGCGGCAGACAGTCATTTTGTTGGATTACAAAAACTACTTATTTCCAGGTAGTTGACTGCTATCATGCCCCGTATGACCCGGTGGCCTGCCGGTTGCGTCAGTTAACGCGTTATTTTTCCGGTCATCCCCCGGTTATGAGGCCTTGAAAGATCAATGTATTCCAATATTTCGTATCTTTGCTTTTTATAATCCCTGCATTCGACGAAGAAAAAGGAGGTTTTGTTCCCATTTTTTCATTCTCAACCTGAAACACTTCCTGTCATGAAAAGAGCCCTGCCCTCTCATACCAAACGGATCACCGCTTTTCTTACCGTTTTCCTGCTGATTCCATTCCATGTTCACGCACAGAACGCATCCCCGGTCATCACAAGCCCGGGTCAGCAGGTTGTTGCCGAATATACCAACCTGTTTTTCAACACGGCAAACGGCAACACGATTTCCATCAGCGACGCTGACGGCGACAGTCAATCCGTTACCATTAATGTGACCCATGGGATTTTCAGACTATCCAGTACCAGGCCCCCAAGGGGAACCGGAAACGGTACCAGTTCCTTGAGATATACCGGGACCCCGGGAGATTTTAATACCGCCCTGAATAATGCTTATTTCAGGGGAAACGAGGATTTCACCGGCGAAGCCCTGATAACCATAATCACCGACGACCGTGAAGGCGGTGCAGATACGGCCGTCATCCCCGTAAGGGTTGGATTCGATGCCACCCTGATGACCATTCCCGGCCCGCAAAGCGTTGCCGAAGACTCCGGCCTTGTTTTCAGCGGTGAAGCCGGCAACGCAATGTTCATCACCGATGCCGACAGCAATGAACTGTCCGTTACCCTGGCCGCGGCAAACGGCATTTTCACGTTTTCAAGCGCCGGGGGCCTGACAGGAACCGGGAACGGCACATCATCCTTGGCCTATACGGGTACCATCACCGATATCAATGCTGCATTGGACAGTTCATATTACCTTGGGAATCCTGACTTTAACGGCAGCGACCTGCTGATCATAAACACGGATAACGGTCAAGGTGGATTTGACATCGATACCCTGCTGATCACGGTAGATGCCAGGAATGACGACCCCGTGATTACCTATCCCTGTGTTCAGGGCCTGGCCATCGATTCCGTCCTCACCTTCAGCGGGGCAACCAGCAACCTGATTTCCATCAGCGATGCTGAAATGGACACCCTGTCGGTTACCTTTATAGTATCCGACGGAATTTTTACACTCTCAACAATTTCCGGTTTGACAGGAGACGGGAACGGCACCGACACTTTGCTTTACTCGGGTGCTATAACCGACCTGAATGCTGCCCTTGACCTGGCTACTTTCAGCGGCAATCCCTCATACAGCGGTATGACCTCGGTGATGATCGCCGCTGCCGACGGGAACGGAGGAGCCGATACGGTAATCCTCTGCATTTTCATCAGCGATACGCTGGTCATTACGGTTCCCGGTCCCCAAACCATTGATGAAGATATCAACCTGGTATTCAGTGATGCCGGCAGCAATCGTATAACCATTACCGATCCTGCCAACCATGAGCAGTCCGTTACTATTGCCGTGACACAGGGTACCTTCACACTCTCAACTACCGCCGGACTGACAGGTAGCGGAAACGGCACCGACTCATTGTCGTATGCCGGCAGTATCGCCGGCATCAATGCCGCCTTGAGAAACGCTTTTTTTTCAGGAAGCCCGGATTATTATGGCGAAGCTTCACT
>CAYMJH010000003.1:0-48293 GCA_964390385.1 uncultured Bacteroidales bacterium
ACGTTTTGCCGATCATATTGGTCTGTTTCCCCTGGTAATGGTTTCACCCTCTGATGCTAACCTTATTCTGGGAGGCAGTGATGAACGGAGAAAATTCATCGATGGGGTTATTTCGCAGTACCATGCGGCTTATCTCGATGATTTGCTCAGGTATAACCGGGTTCTGCTCCAACGGAACAACCTGCTGAAGCAGACCGCCGGTAATCGCCTTGATGCTGACATCCTTGATGTATATGATGGAGAGCTTGACCATTGCGGGACAAACATCCACCACCACCGGAAGGAGTTTGTAAAAAATCTGAAGCCTGTATTTCAGGAGTTTTATTCCCGTATTTCGGGAGGTCATGAGGAAGTGGGGCTTCATTATCAATCGGACCTGAACCGCCAGCCCCTGGAAACCCTCCTCAAAGAGTCGCTCTCCGACGACCGGGCTGCCCAATTTACCACCCGGGGTATCCACAAGGATGACCTCCGGCTGACCCTCAGCGGATATCCCCTGAAAAAAACTGGATCGCAGGGACAACAAAAAACCTACCTCATCTCGTTGAAACTGGCACAATTTGAATTTATCCACCATATGTCGGGGGTGAAACCGATTCTGTTGCTCGATGACATTTTCGATAAACTCGACCGGAACAGGGTGGAAGAAATCGTAAAAATGGTGGCCGGGGACCAGTTCGGACAAATCATGATTACTGACACCAACCGCGACCACCTCGATGCCATCCTTCACACCGTAACCCCCGATTACCGGATTTTCCTGGTCGACAACGGTAAAATAGAGCTTATCAGATGAGAAGAAGCGTAACCAGGAGCATCGGAGAAGTGCTGGGGGATTTCGTTCGCCAGAATGACTTTGAACTGAAACTGAAAGAGGTGGAAGTGGTGGAGCATTGGCATGAAATGATGGGCGCCGCCATGGGCAGATATACCCGGAAGATATCCATCTCCAAGGGTATTCTGCATGTAGAGATCAGCTCACCTGTGGTAAAGGCGGAACTTATCATGAACCGGGAAGAACTTCGCCGGCGGCTCAATGAGCGGGCAGGAATGGAACTGGTCAGGCAAATCGTTTTCCGGTAAGGAACCTTAACCATTTTTATTGCTTTTTTCGGAAACGTTTTCATTGGTTGTAAACGTTTCCGAAAACGTTTCCGGAAATTATTAAGCCCTTTAATGCTTTGCAGACTGATTCATAGTTGTAAATTTAATGCGGGTAACTCATCTTTAAAACAAAAAATGAAAAAACTGACTCTTTTTTTGATCATTGCGCTATGTGGGTGTAAATCTGCATCATTTCATCAGCTATTGGTTGAAGCGGAAAGTTTTACGGAAAAAGGGGGTTGGGTAACCGATGCTCAGTTTGTTGAACAGATGGGATCCCCATATCTGTTGGCGCATGGTTTGGGTAAACCGGTGGAAAATGCAATGACTACCGTTGAGTTTCCTTCTGCCGGAAGTTATCATGTATGGGTTCGTACGATGAACTGGGTGCCCGGAAACTGGAAGGCGCCGGGCCGTTTTAAACTGGATGTCAACGGAAGCGTGTTGGAGAGTGAACAAGGTACGCTTGACGGATGGAACTGGCAGTATGCCGGCCAGGCCGAAATCAATACCCTGAACACAAATCTCGCATTGCGTGATCTGACAGGTTTTGATGGCCGCTGCGATGCATTATATTTTACCACAAGGAATATTCCTCCGCCCTCTGAGGCTAAAAAACTGGCTACCTGGCGAAAGAAAATGGAGAGGGGTTCGCAAAAAATTACATCCACTGAAAATTTTGACTTTGTCATTGTGGGCGGAGGTATTGCCGGTTGTGCGGCTGCCATGGCCGCCGCCGGACGGGGTATGCATGTGGCCCTTATTCACGACCGCCCCATTCTCGGCGGCAATGCCAGCAGTGAGATCAGGGTGCACACCGAAGGCATCACGGGTTTCTCTGACTCCATATTGTCGATGCTGAATACACAACACTGGCCGAACGGTTCACCCCTTGCCATTGACGATGATTTTAAACGTCATTCGAATATTGAGAAAAATCCAAACATTCGTTTGTATCTGGATTACAAGGCCTTCTCTGTTAAAACCAGGGGGAACACGATTGTATCGGTGGATGCACGTCAAACTTCCTCCGGAGAAATTATCCGTATTAAAGCACCCTGGTTTGCTGACTGCACGGGAGACGGCTGGATTGGCTACTGGGCGGGAGCTGAAACCATGTATGGCCGCGAAGACTCAACTAAGTTCAATGAAAGCTGGGAAAAACACGGGCAGTTATGGTCACCTGCTAAGGCAGACAACCGGGTGATGGGAGCTTCCCTTCTTTGGCGAAGCCGTTCTGCAGATACTCCCGTTCCCTTTCCGGAAGTACCCTGGGCAATGGATGTCGCAAAAGAGCATGCTGCCGTGAACGGAGAATGGCAGTGGGAATATTCTGACGACAATCTTCATCAGATAGATGATGCGGAAAAGATCAGGGATCATCTCCTCAGAGCTGTTTACGGATCTTTTTCCAATGCTAAAAAGGAAGCAAAGAACAGCCATCTTGAACTTGAATGGGTAGGTTATCTGACGGGTAAACGCGAATCACGCAGGCTGGTGGGTGATCACATTTATACTTTCAATGATATAAAATCGGGAGTTAAATTTCCGGATGCAGTGGCTATCGAGAAAAGAGCGGTAGATGTTCATTACCAGCGTAAGCTTGAAGATCCGGGGTTGGTGGATTTCATTTCAGAGGCACTTTACTATAAAACCGACAGCTATTACATTCCCTACCGATCGCTCTATTCAAAGAATATTTCCAATCTCTTCATGGCCGGCCGGTGTTTCAGCGCTTCTCACATTGGACTGGGAGGACCCCGGGTAATGAATACCACGGGGCAAATGGGAGTAGCTGTTGGATATGCAGCCTCACTCTGCCACAAGTACCGGACGAATCCCCGGGGAGTATATAAAACCCATATCACTGAATTGCAAACACTGATAGGCGTAAAATAAGGCAAATGAATCCACGCAATTGACGAAGATGGTGATGCCGACATCGAAACCATGCTGATAAAGCTTGCAATGCGTAAGCATGGCTAAAATACGAATAAAAAGATCTTCACATGATACGAATGATTCAGACAGCCGCTCTGTTGATTCTGATCCAGGTTTGTTTTTTCGTTAAGCGTGACAACGTTAACCTTTCCTTTTATCAGGAAAAGACTTCAACCAAGCGAATGATGTTTGGCGATACCACCCGCCTGAGACGTCCTTTTGCCAAGGATCCCCATGTGATCTGGTTCGGAGGCCGGTATCTGATGTATTATTCTGTACCAGGATTCACCGATCAGCATGGAAAGGTAACCGGTTGGGGAATTGGTATTGCAGAAAGCGACAATCTGGTGGACTGGCGCCGGATTGGCGAAGTAAATGCCGATCCCGAAGCAACCTATGAGGAGAAGGGTTTTGCGGCCCCCTGTGCCCTGGTAACAGGGAAGAATGTTAATTTGTTCTACCAGACCTACGGCAACGGCCGAAATGACGCCATATGCCATGCCACGTCTACCGACGGGATCCATTTTACGCGAAACAAGACGAATCCCATCTTTCATCCCGACGGAAAGTGGAACTGCGGTCGCGCCATTGATGCTGAAGTCGTTCATTTAAAGGCCAATATTATCTCTATTATGCTACCCGCGATCCATCCTATAAGATCCAGATGCAAGGAGTGGCTGTTGCACCCGGGAATACGGATTTTAACCGTGAAGACTGGATTAACCTGTCAAAAGAAGGACCTATCATGAAACCTGAGCTTCCCTGGGAGGGGGAATGCATCGAAGGCGCTTCGGTAATCTGTAAATATGGCCGGCTTTTTATGTTTTATGCCGGCGATTACAACAATGCCCCCCAGCAAATCGGGCTGGCAGAAAGCAATGACGGTGTTCACTGGAAGAGGATTTCCGATCAGCCTTTTCTTCAGAACGGGATGCCGGGTGAATGGAATTCAAGTGAATCGGGTCACCCCCATATTTTCAGCAACCCCCATGGCGATGACCATCTGTTTTTTCAGGGAAACAACGACAATGGGAAAACCTGGTTCATCTCGAACATACCCATTGGTTGGAGGGAAAGGCTTCCGGTAATCAGGAAAAATTAAATGAAAACTGGTCAATTCAGCTCCAAAAGAACTTCACAGAAAAACAATTGCATTAATTAATGGAATAATGAGCCTGAATATCTTAGCCGGAATATTACTGATTGCAGCCGGTGCTTTTTCATCTGGGAGTTTCGCGGTGCCCTTTGGAAAAATCAGAAAATGGAGCTGGGAAACTTACTGGATGGTTTTCAGTTTGGGGGCTTATATTTTTTTCCCATTGATTGCCTGTTTGATACTTGCACCCGGCTTCATCCGGATCATCGGCTCTCTGTCAACCGGAAATTTACTGATTGTGTTTTTCCTGGGTGTAATATATGGGATCGGCAATCTCTCCTTCGGATTGGCATTGCGGTATCTGGGATTGTCGCTGGGTTACGCTCTTTCGCTCGGATTAATGCTGGCCATCGGTACGCTTATTCCTCCGTTGATGGATGGAAGGCTTCATCTGATGATGAAGCAATCCGGGGGAACACTCCTTATTCTGGGAGTATTGATAGCCTGTCTGGGTATTGCCCTTTCCGCCTGGGCAGGAATATTGAAAGACAAACATGTATCCACGGCCAAAAAACAGGAGAGCATTGACGAGTTTAACCTGTTGAAAGGTTCGGTGGCTGCTGTACTTGTTGGTATTACCGGCTCAGCCATGTCGCTTGGCTTTGAAAAAGGTTTGCCCATTTCCGATGAAGCGGCCAGGCAGGGAGTAAATCCGTTGTTTACTATGATGCCCGTTATGCTTGTTTTACTCGCAGGCACATTTGTTACTACGGTCATTTGGTGCCTGTTCCTGGGTTACAGGAACAGGTCGTTGAAAGAGTATAGGTCTTCTTCATCATCTAAAATCCATATCCTTAATTATTCATTTGGATTACTGGCCGGAATGCTGTGGTTTATCCAATTCATTCTGTACGGAATGGGGAAAAGCAAGATGGGTCCATTTACTTTCACTTCCTGGGGAATTCTGATGGCTTTAACCATTGTGTTTGCTACCATCTGGGGACTCATTAGAAAAGAATGGAAAGGAGCCCCGGTAAAAGTGTACGTGCTGATGATTTTATCGCTCATCGTTATTATAGCATCCTCTTTCATGATCGGTATCAGCGGCTCCGAATGAAAGAATTATCATTTCAACAGGCGGAAACTGAACTCTGATCTGAAAACTTTAAACTTTAAACCAAACCAGATGAACTCCAGAGAAAGAATATTGGCAGCGATCAGTCATCAGCAGCCCGACAGAGTACCTGTGGATCTGTCCGCCACCCCGAGTTCTGGCATTTCAGCCATAGCATACAGTAATCTGATGAATTATCTGGGCAGGGTAGATTTTCCGGTTCAGATCTATGATGTGGTGCAGCAACTGGCGCAACCGGACCAGTCCATTCTGGATCAGTTTGGTGTGGATGTGCTGGATATCGGACGTACATTCAATGACCAGCCATCCGATTGGAGTCCGGTGACCATGGCAAACGGTGCCCCTGCCTTCTATCCGGTATGGTATCAACCCGTTAAAATGGAGGATGGTTCCTGGCAGACCTATGATGATGACGTTAAAAGAGTCCTTTCCAGAATGCCGGTGGGAGCCACTTTCTTCGACCAGACTTACTTCCCCTATGTGGATGGGTACCCCGAAAATTACGATAACCTGGATGAAGAAATGGGCCGTATCATGTGGGCCCGGCATGCGCACAGCCCCTGGGATCATGCCGGCGAACCGGATTTCTGGCAGAAACTACGCGAAAAAACGCTTCTCCTCCGCCAAACTACCGATAAAGCCCTGCTGGTGGTTTGTGGCTGCAACCTCTTTGAATGGGGCACCTTTCTGAGAAGAATGGACAATTTCCTGATGGATTTGTTGTGCGATCCCTATAATGTGGAGAAACTCCTTGATCATTTGATGATCCGTCACCTGGCGACCCTCGAAAAAGTATGTCATGCTGTGGGAGACATTGTCGATATTATTCGCTTCGGGGATGACCTGGGGATGACAACCGGACCATTTATGGATGCTGAAACTTACCGGACGCTCTTCAAACCACGCCATAAAATACTGTGCGACTACGTGAAAGCTCACAGTACCATGCACACCTTTATTCATTCCTGTGGCTCTATTTCCTTACTGATGCCCGACATGATCGAAGCAGGTATCGAAATTTTCAACCCTGTCCAGACCAACGCCTGGAAGATGGACCCACGTTTCCTGAAAAAGGAGTTTGGAAAGAATTGTACTTTCTGGGGAGGAGGTATTGAGAATGTCGGAATGCTGAACGAAGGAACTCCTGAAAAGATCAGGGACCAGGTACTTGAAAGAATGGAAATTTTCTCGGAAGGCGGGGGATTTGTTTTTAACACCGTTCATAACATTCTGCCTGATGTGCCGCCTCAAAATGTGGTGGCTATGTTTAAAGCTGTAAAAGAATTCAATAACAAAGTAAAATAATCGTGATATGAAATCAAATCATTTCTCAATCCTGCGATTTATTCTGATAATGAACGCAATAATCCTGTTTTCGTGCTCTTCTGTCAAACAATCTCAGGAGACGGTTTTCCCTGAAGACCATGCAGCAAAACTTGAATGGTGGAAGGACGCCCGCTTCGGAATGTTCATTCACTGGGGGCCGGTATCCTTAAAAGGTACCGAGATCGGGTGGTCGCGTGGAAATCAGATTCCGGTTTCATCGTATGATAGTTTGTATCTGCAGTTCAATCCGGTTCAGTTCAATGCCGAAGAATGGGTTTCTGTTGCCAAAGCGGCAGGGATGAAATACATCGTTTTCACATCCAAACACCACGACGGATTTTGCAATTGGGAAACGAAATATACGGATTATAACATCATGAATTCCCCGTTTAAAAGGGATATCATGGCGGAGCTGGCTGAAGCGTGCAGAAAACAAGGCATGGCTCTGGGTTTCTATCACTCCACCTGCGACTGGCACCATCCTGACTTCCCCCTGACAAGTCCGGGCGGTAGTGTTGAAAGGGAAGTCCATAACCTGGACCGTTATACGGAGTACCTGAAAAACCAGTCAGTGGAGATTATTGAGAAATATGGACCCCTGCTGGTGATGTGGTATGATGTTCCTCAAAGGTTTGATTCCATCCGCGGACAAGGGGTGATCGATCGCATCAGGGAGGTCCAGCCCGGAATCCTGGTCAATAACAGGACGGGCGCCAAAGGCGATTTTGATACGCCGGAACAGCGCGTGGGCGGATTTCAGATTAATCGCCCCTGGGAGACCTGCATGACCATCGCCCGACAGTGGGCCTGGAAGCCTGACGACGAAGTCAAGTCACTGGAACAATGCCTGCACAGCCTGATCCGGTCGGCAGGGGGCGACGGCAACCTGCTGTTCAATGTCGGACCAATGCCTGATGGCAGAATAGAACCCATGCAAGTGGATAGACTCAAAGAAATGGGCAAATGGCTCAACCAATACGGATTTTCAGTATATGGTACCCGGGGAGGACCTTTTAAACCTACCGATTGGGGCGTGAGTACCCGGAAAGGGAATACCATTTATTTGCATATTCTGAAGTGGAATGGTGATTCAGTCAACATCCAGGTTCCCGATTTCGGAATGCAAATTAAAAAATGCCGTTTGACCAATGGTGGTGAAATCGAGCTTGAAAAGGGGGAACAAGGAACAATCATCCGTTTTAACGGGGATAAATTACAACCCATCAGTACCATCATTGAAATTGAGGTGGACGGATCAGTCATGGACATTCCCCCAATGGAAATCGGATTGAAATGAATTTTCGGAGGTGCCGGGTATATATGAGATCATTTTACTGTAAACATTATATATGAAACGTTTTGGACAGATTATCGGGGTTGACCCGCAGCAATTTGAAAAATATAAAGCTTACCATGCTGCCGTATGGCCGGAGGTGTTGAAGAAGATCACGGAGTGCAATATCTGCAATTATTCCATTTTTCACAAGGATGGGATGCTTTTTGCCTATATGGAATATACCGGAGTTGATTTTGCCGCAGATATGGCCAAGATGGCTGCCGATCCCAAAACGCAGGAGTGGTGGGACATTATGATGCCCATGCAGCGCCCGGTGAAAAATCGTAAAGAAGGTGAATGGTGGGCCGATATGGAAGAAGTCTTTCACCTGGGCTGACCGGAATTTTTCGGGTTACTAAGCACTTGAATCAGATAGGTGGATTCCAGATAAGACATTGATAACCAAAAGTATAAAATTCGAATTTGATCATCCGGGGAATGGCATACCTGCTTCCCTTTTTGAAATATTTATTGATTAGTAATTTAATAATACATATTGAACGCATTTCAACACTGCATGTGGAAATCGAAAGCAGTCAGCCGGTTACTGTGGAAGGCGTTCTGAAAAACGGAAAGGTAATTTACTTAAAGATCATTCCCGATTCCAGGCGTTCAGATATCGGGATAATGCTAAAATAATATTTGAAATGAAGAAGTTATCTGTTATTTTACTAAGCATTGGAGTTATTTTGCTGTTTTCAGGATTGAAAGCCGGAAAAAGAGATTTTTCCCCGGTAATAAAAAAAACAGGAAAAATCGCAAAATGGGAAAAGCTCCGTTTCGGGGCATTTGTCCATTTTAATGACAATACCTGTTTGGTCAGTGAGTTTTCGAAAAATACCGATCCGTCAGTTTTCAATCCGGCCAATCTCGATTTCGATTCGATGATGGCCACTTTTCAGGAAGCAGGTGTGAAATATGCGGTCCTTACCACGCGCCACACTTCCGGATTTTGTTTGTGGGACAGCAAAGTAACCCAATTCGATGTGGCCAGTAGTCCATTTAAGAAAGATGTGGTAGCGCTTTTTGTGGAAGCCTGCCGCAAACACGACATCAAACCGTGTTTGTATTACTGTTTGTGGGGAAGCAAAGACTGGAATCCTGTAAACTGGAATCCAACTGTTAAAGCAGAATTGGAGAAAGCCACCCCGAAGCAGATTATTCTGTCACAGTTGGAAGAACTAGCGGAAAACTACGGAGATATTTATGCCTTCTGGCTCGATATGCAGTGCTGGGCCGATACTGCGCTCAAACCACAGGAGTCTTATGATTTGCTGAAAAGCAAAAATCCAAAAACATTTGTTCATTTTAACCAGCACGTACAGGATGGCAGCACGATCAGGTATTTCCCGACCGATATTCTAAACGGGGAAGAACGAATTCCTCCTGTAACAGGGCATAATCCAATCCGGACCATCGACAGCATCAGTTATTATCTCCCTTTCGAATATGAAATCACCTCTCAGCGCTGCGATTCACTGACGTTGGGCAACGGGCTGATGAAAGGTTCCGTATGGTTTACTTTCCCGGTGAGTCAGTTTTATCCGGTCGATAGCCTTTACCATTACATCAGGCAGAGTTTTGACCGTGGCGGCAGCAACATTTTGCTTTCGACAGCACCCGATAAAACCGGTACATACCGTCAGTCCGACCGCGACAGCATTATTAAGTTGGGGAATTTGATTTGGCAAAAAAAGTAGTTTTACAGCTTAAGGATTTAAACTGATTTTGCATCCCACCTGTCTGGTGGTAAAACAGGGTTTCAGTCCTGTTATTCAAGGATTTAACGATTAGTGCCATTTTCTGAAAAATCAATTCCCTAAAATCGAAATGGTAATTGCCGAAGTTCGCCGTTTTTTTTTAATCCTCAGGAGCTGGATATTTGGTCCACAAATAATTTCTTACAACTGACTGATATGATGAGAATTTGAATAACCCTTAATTTCAGTTTTTCGATCAGCCAGAGTAAACACATTCACAATCAAATTGTCTATTTTTTAATCTGATTGTTCATTTTCAGAATGTTTCTTTATTCATAGTTTTGCATTGTATTGAACTAAACAGATTATGACAAATCATTCGAACTTCAACAAATCTTTTATTTTAGGAATTACGCTGGTATCGGCCATGGGAGGTTTACTTTTCGGTTACGACTGGGTGGTAATCGGCGGTGCAAAACCTTTCTACGAGCGTTTCTTCGATATTACCGGTTCTCCGCACCTGCAAGGCTGGGCAATGAGTAGCGCTTTAATAGGCTGTTTGTTCGGTGCAATGGGCTCTGGCTTTTTCACCGAACGTTTCGGCCGTAAAATTCCGTTAATCGCTGCGGCAACTTTGTTTACCGTTGCTGCTGCCGGAACCGGGCTTGCAAACAGCTTCACCGTTTTTGTGATTTACCGTTTGATTGGCGGATTGGGAATCGGGCTGGCATCAGCCATTTCGCCCATGTATATTGCCGAAATTTCGCCGGCATACATGCGGGGCCGGTTGGTTTCAATCAACCAGCTCACCATCGTTTTGGGTATTCTTGCAGCCCAGATTACCAATTATCTGATTGCTGATAAAGTTCCGGAAGGCGCTACCGACGAGTTTATTCTTCAGTCGTGGAATGGCCAGACCGGATGGCGCTGGATGTTTTGGGCTGGCGGCGTCCCTGCAGTATTGTTTTTTATTTTATCGTTTTTTATTCCGGAAAGTCCTCGATTTTTGGGCAAAACCGGAAAATGGGACAATGCCGAACGTATTCTGACAAAAATCGGTGGTAAAGGTTATGCTGCTGAGGAGAAAAAGGCCATTCACGATAGTCTTGTCCACTCCGGCGAACGTGTGGATTGGAAAAACCTGTTTGCCAAAGAGGTGAAGCCGGTTTTGTTAATCGGTGTGTTTCTCGCCGTTTTTCAGCAGTGGTGTGGTATTAATGTGATTTTTAATTATGCCGAAGAAATTTTTACAGCCGCCGGTTTTTCGGTTACCGATATGCTTTTTAATGTGGTAATTACCGGCGCTGTAAACCTCGTTTTTACCTTGCTTGCCATGCGCCTGGTGGATAATTGGGGTCGCCGGAAACTGATGTTACTTGGCGCTTCGGGACTGGCCATCATTTATGTTTTTCTGGGAGCCAGCTATTTCTTTGAATGGAAAGGTTTGGTTGTGCTTGTGTTGGTAATGACATCCATCGCTGCCTACGCCATGACTTTAGCGCCAATTACCTGGGTGGTTTTATCCGAAATTTTTCCAAACCGCATTCGTGGCGCGGCCATGGCTGTTGCAACCACCGCTTTGTGGATTGCCTGTTTTATTCTGACCTACACCTTCCCGATATTGAACAACCTGCTCGATGCCAGCGGAACTTTCTGGCTTTACGCGTTTATCTGCCTTGCTGGTTTTCTTTTCATTCTGAAAAAGCTGCCTGAAACCAAAGGCAAAACATTGGAAGAAATTGAAAATATGTAACTACTAATTCAAAAGTCATGAACGTAAAAGCCTGGACAGAAACAGTTACCATACCAACTTACGGAATTGGTCAACCCGAAAAAAATCCGATGTTTCTTGAAAAAAGGGTTTACCAGGGCAGCAGCGGTGTTGTTTATCCGCATCCTGTAATCGAAAAAATTCTGGATGAAAAAACCGATAAGGAATACAACGCTGTTTTTATGGAAAACGATTACCTGAAAATCATGCTGTTACCCGAGTTGGGTGGCCGTGTGCAAATGGCATACGATAAATCGAAACAACGCCATTTTGTGTATTACAACCAGGTGATAAAACCGGCGCTGGTAGGTTTAACCGGTCCCTGGATATCGGGTGGAATTGAGTTTAACTGGCCACAACATCACCGCCCCTCCACTTTTGAACCTACCGATTATTATATTGAAAACAACTCCGATGGCAGTATTACGGTTTGGTGCAACGAATTGGAGCGCATGTTTCGTACCCGCGGCATGGCGGGTTTTACGCTGCATCCCGACAAAGCTTATCTCGAAATCAAGGTGAAACTGTACAACCGTACCAATTTCCCGCAAACCTTTTTATGGTGGGCAAACCCGGCAGTAAAAGTAAACGACGATTATCAATCGGTTTTTCCGCCCGATGTTTACGCAGTTTTCGATCATGGCAAGCGCGATGTTTCGGAATTTCCTATTGCAAAAGGAACTTACTACAAAGTTGATTACTCACCCGGAATCGACATTTCGCGATATAAAAATATTCCGGTACCCACTTCCTACATGGCCATTAACTCCGGTTTCGATTTTGTTGGCGGATATGAAAACGACTCGAAAGGTGGTGTTATTCATGTGGCCAACCACCATGTTTCGCCCGGCAAAAAGCAATGGACCTGGGGGCATGGTGATTTTGGCATTGCGTGGGACCGCAACCTCACCGACGAAGATGGCCCGTACATTGAACTGATGTGTGGTGTTTACACCGATAATCAGCCCGATTTTTCGTGGTTAATGCCAAACGAGGAAAAAACGTTTACGCAGTATTTTATACCATACCGCGATTTGGGCGTGGTGAAATGTGCCACCAAAGAAGCATTGATAAACCTCGAAACAGAAAATGATGTTGTTGAAATAAAAGCATTTACAACTTCGGTCTATAAAAATGCAAAAGTTATTTTGTCATGTAACGGCGAGGTTTTGATGAGCGAAACTTTCGATTTTAATCCTGCATCTTCTATTCAGAAAAAAGTACAACTTCCCGACGGAGCGGCAGCAACCGACCTGGTTGCAGTTGTTAAAACTGCCGATGGAATTACCCTCGTTGAGTATCAGACGGGGCAAAATCAGGAAAACGAAATTCCCGAACCGGCAAAAGCAGCTAAAAAACCTGAGGATACGGAGAGCAACGAGCAACTGTATTTAACCGGTTTGCACCTCGAACAATACCGGCATGCAACTTACGACCCCCGGCCTTATTACGATGAAGCCATCAGACGCGAACCCAAAGATTACCGTTGTAATAATGCGCTGGGATTGTGGTATTTGCGACGCGGGCAATTTGCAAAAGCAGAAGGGTATTTAAGAACCGCAGTGAAAACCATTACTGAAAGAAACCCCAATCCCATTGACGGGGAACCGCTCTACAATCTTGGTATTTCGCTCGCTTTTCAGGGTAAAAATGATGAGGCGTACAATTATTTTTACAAATCGGTTTGGAATGCAGCGTGGATGGACAGCGGCTATTTTCAGGTGGCACGAATTGACGCAATGAATGGCCGCTGGAATGAAGCGCTCGATGCCATCGACCGGTCATTGTTACGCAACTGGCACAATCACAAAGCCCGGCAACTAAAAACAAGCATTCTCCGGTATTCGGGCAAAACTGCTGAAGCACTGGCTTTGTGCGACGATTCATTAGTTGTCGACAGGTTTAATTTCAGTCTGAATTTCGAAAAATACAAACTTACCGGCGACAATAAACATCTCGACGAGTTGCAGTTGCTGATTCGTGGCAACATACATAATTACATTGAATTTGCCCTCGATTATGCCTGGGCTGGTTTGTATCCCGATGCAGTTGAACTCATTTCGTTTGGGATTGAAGTACAAAATCCTGAAAGTATTTATCCGATGGCCATGTATTACAAAGCCTGGTTCGAAATGAAGGCAGGAATGCCGGATGAATCTATTACATCGTTGAAACTTGCAGCCTCGGTTTCACCAGATTACTGTTTTCCGAACCAGCCCGAATCGGTTGTTGTACTTGACTGGGCAGTCCGTGAAAATCCTTTAGATTATAAGGCATTATATTATTTGGGCAATTTCTGGTATGCCTTCAAAAACTATTCTGCAGCCATTTCGTGCTGGGAAAAATCCGTGGCGCTGAACGGGAGTTTTCCTACATCTCATCGAAACCTGGCGCTTGCCTGTTTTAATAAACTTCACGACCACGAACGGGCATTGGAATTACTTGAAAAGGCATTCATTCTTGATCCCACCGATGCCCGTATCTTAATGGAACTCGACCAGCTTTACAAGCGACTGAACAAAAAACCGGCAATGCGGCTTGCCAACCTGCAGAAATATCCCGGGCTGGTGAACGACCGCGACGATTTATACCTCGAACTGGTTTCACTCTTTAATGTCCTTGGAGAGTACGAAGAAGCGTTCGACCTGATTATGTCGCGCAAATTTCATCCCTGGGAAGGCGGAGAAGGAAAAGTTACCAACCAATATGTTTTCAGTCTGGTCGAAATGGCAAAAAAAGCCCTTCAGCAAAATCAATTTAACCTTGCCATTGAACTTCTGCATAAAGCCCGCAAATTCCCTGAAAACCTTGGTGAAGGAAAACTATACGGAGCAAAAGAAAACGAATTGTTTTACTGGTTGGGGGTGGCTTACAACGGACTTGGCGATAATGAAAATGCACTGGTGTCATGGAAAGAGGCAACGGTTGGATTAAACAAAGTATCGGCAGCCGTTTTTTACAACGACCAGCAACCCGAAATTACTTTTTACCAGGGTTTGGCATTGCGCAAACTCGGTATGGAAAAGGAAGCTGTGGAATGTTTTGGGAAACTGGTCGATTTTGGTGAAGCCCACCTGAATGACCATGTGGAAATCGACTATTTTGCTGTTTCTCTTCCCGATCTGCTCATTTGGGAGGACGATTTGGATAATCGGAATAACCAGCTTTGCAAATACCTCATTGGGTTGGGTGAGATGGGATTGGGAAACAGAACCAAAAGCCAGAAACTTTTACAGGAAACATTGGATGAAGATTTGGTAAACGCCAGTGTTTTAAAACATTTGCATTTAGTAAGAATTTTATAGATGAGTTAAATAATAAACGAAAGCCGGAAAGAAATTTTCTGCTCCGGCTTATGTTTTTATCGACGGCCGGTTTTAATGTATCAATTGGTAATATTTATTATTGGATTACATTTTATTCTGCTGATGTTTTATTTGATATTCAGTTGGTGAAACCCCAAATTGTTGTTTAAAGCATTTTGTAAAATGCGAAGGATTTGAAAATCCGACTTCGAATAGAATTTCAGAGATGGTGTTGTCGCAGTTTTCCAGCATCTGGGCTGCTCTTTTAAGCCTGATCGTCCTCATAAACTGAGTGGCGCTCATGTTTGTAAGATTTTTTATTTTTCGATAGAAATTGTCGTGGCTAATTCCCATCGAATGACAAAGTTCTTCGATGGAATATTCATGATTTGAAATATTTTGCTCAATAAATGCGATGGTTTTCCCGATAAATTTTTCATCAAGCGATGTGGGTGAAATTTTTGACGGCTCAAGGTTTAGCGCATTAACTTCCTTTTTTAAATTCTCCCGTTGTTCAATTAAATTTTTAACTCTTGTTTGAACAAGCTTAATGCTAAATGGCTTGGTAATATAATCATCGGCGCCTTTTTCATAGCCCTCTATTTTAGTTTCGGTAGCCGCTTTTGCAGTAAGCAGTATTACTGGAATATGCGATGTTTTTAAATCTGATTTTATTTTTTCGCAAAATTCAAGTCCATCCATCTCCGGCATCATTATGTCGCAAATAATGAGCGAAACATCATTTTTTTGTGTAAATGCCAATCCATCAGGCGCGTTGTTGAAATCATAAATATTAAAGTTTTTTGAAAAACTATTTTTCAAATACAACCTAATATCTTCATTATCATCAATAATAAGAAGTGTGGATTTATGTTTAACTGATGATGGAACGATGTCGTTTATATTTTCAGGTGTTTCAAATTCAGTCAATTCCTGAATTTCAGAATAAAGTTCATCAATTTTGAAGTGCTCATTTCCCTTTTTAAATTCAACGGTAAATTCGCTTCCTTTTCCAGGAGCACTTACAACATGGATAGTTCCCTGATGCTCTTCAACCATTTTTTTCACCAGGAAAAGTCCAATTCCGGAACCACCTTTTACTTTATTTTTGTTTGACTGAAAGAATCTGTCGAAAATATAGGGTAAATCTTTTGGCGAAATGCCTGTTTCATTATCTTTTATTTTTACGAAAACCGAATTGTCATTTGATTCGATAGATACTTGCACATCGCTATTAACCGGAGAAAATTTTATCGCATTGGATAGCAGATTAAAGATAATTTTCCTAAGCATATCAAAATCAGCCCAAAGTTCAATATTTTGGTTTTTAATAATAAACTGTATTGAAATATTTTTCTGTCTGGCTTGCTCTTCAAACTGTTCTATTACCTGAAGCATAAATTCGTTTAACTTTATTCTGGTAACTTTTAATACCGATTTTCCCTTTTCAATCTTTCTGAAATCAAGAATCTCGTTTATAAGTTCATAAAGTATTCGTGCATTCTTTTGTATTAATTTTAGCTGATGATATATTTGAGATTTAGGTTCTTCTTTTTCAAGAATATCTTCCAGCGGCCCAAGAATAAGGGTTAACGGAGTTCGTATTTCGTGGGATATGTTGGTGAAAAAAGTTAATTTTAATTCATTAAGTTCGTCGTTTTGTTCTTTTTTTATTCTTTCAATTTTAAGGTCATGGATTATTCTGATGCGTTCTCTGATAAATTTTAAAATTAAATACCCTAAGAGCACCGTTACAATTAAATATCCAAAATAAGCCCAATTTGTTCTCCACCATGGTGGAAGTATAATTATAGTTAGCTTTCTTACAATTGGGTTCCATACATTGTCAGCGTTTGCCGTTTTTACTTTCAACATATACTCTCCGGGCGACAGGTTTGAGTAATTTGCTGACATAGCTGATCCGATTTGCTGGTTCCATGATTTCTCAAAATTTTCAAGTTGGTAGTAAATCAGATTTTTATCTTGGGAATTAAACGATAAAGCAGTAATGTTAATTGAAAAAATATTATGAGTGAAGGGTAAAATAAGGGTGTCAATATAATTAATCGCTTTATTCAGAAATAGTCTTCCTTTTATTTGGTCGCCGGGATTTACAGGTTTGTTAAATATTTTCAGTTCAGAATAAATGATTTGCGGATAAAACGGATCATCTTTTAGCTCAGAGGGAGTAAATGAAAACACCCCTTTATTCGAACCGGCAATAATTTGATTAGTTGATTTATCAAAATTGATTGTATAAAAACATGTTTCATTCAGAAAGTCTCGTGCAATGCCGGATTTGATATTGTACATGGTTAGTCCGTTATAATGAGCAATCCAAATGTTCCCCAGGTTATCTTCTGTAATCGAAACGCCAATCCTGTTTTTTACTTGAGATACAATAATGCTTGAGTCACTCTGTGTATCATAAAGAACAATACTCCCATTCTCCAGACCTATCCATAAATTTTGTTTCGAATCCAAATAAATACTCCTGATATGGGTCAGTTCGTCCTGTTTATTTTTAATTATACTTATGGGGATTACTTCAAGTATGTTCCCGTTGTTATCGGTAATAACCTTGAATAAACCTGCAATAAAGCTGCCTACCCATAATGTATTGTTTTTATCGGGTATAATCGAACGGATTTCTGCATCTGAAATCGCATTGCTTTTCGAATACTCCTTGAATTCGCTAAAATATTTAATGGCTTGTTTATTGTCGTTTAAGTTTATACTGAAAAGCCCATGAGTTACGCTTCCTATCCAGACTATACCGTGTTCATCTTTCGTAATTGTCAGTATTCTGTCATTGTTAAACAGCGATTTATCCAACTCCGTTTTGAAGATGGGTTTTCTCTCCGGTATTGAGTAAACTTTCAATCCATTTCCCCATGTGCCTTCCCAAAGAAGGTTTTTTGTTTTATCGAAATAAAGACTGGAAACCGAGTTTTCTGTTTTGCGCATAATTTCTTCACTAAAAATCGATTTATCTTTTTCGAATAAACAAATGCCGCTGCCATTTGTCCCCAACCAATATTTTCCAGGCTCCTGTTTGGTGATGCACCATACCATATTGGCCGATAAATCATTTTCTTTACCTTTATTACGGATGTTAATAAATTGCTGCGAATGATGGTTTAACATATTTACACCTCCATTCCATGTGCCAATCCATAAATTATTGTTCTTGTCAGTGAAAAGAGAAAGAATTTTATTGATGTTCAGTGTATTGGAGTTGGTTGGAATATTTTTAAAATGTTCAATTTCTACCAGTTTGTTTTTGAATTTCAACGCGTATAAACCATCTTCCTGTGTGCCTGCCCAAATGGTGCCCGATTTATCTTTGCTGATAGCACGGATAATATTATTCGAAAGCGTAGTTTCCTCTGGTTTATTTATATAAATACTGTTCTTTTTTGTTCTCAGGTCAACAAGGTTTAATCCATCTTCGGTTCCTATAAACAGGGAATCACCGAAAGCTTTAATCGCCCAAATATTTTGAGAAGACAGCGGAATAGAAGAGTGGTTTACAGCTTGTCCGGAAACAGCTTTTTCTGATATTGAGAATAACCCTTTGTTTCTTGTGCCAATCCAGATTTGCTTGTCGGCAGAACAAATTGCATAGATTTCGCTGTTTTCCACTCCTGAATATTTATTGCACTGAACAGGATTGTTTTTCGTCCAGTTGTCAAACATCTTCTTATCAACAGAAAGCAATCCTTCATTAAATGTGCCTATCCAGATTCTTCCAATACCATCATCATGAAATGTTAATATCTTTGGATCGAGAATGTATGATTCATGCTCAAGATCAACCTTTTCAATTTTTTTCAATTCTTTTTCGTATAGGAAAAGTCCTTTATCAAGTGTGCCTATAAGAATTTTGCCGAAAGAAATTTCGGTAATAGCCCAGACTCTGAGTCCAAAACCAGGAGTATTGGTCCAGTCATATGATTTTATGGTATTCCCATCGTATATATTTAATCCGTTGGCTGTGAAATAGAGAAATCCTTCATTATCCTGCCAAATACAGTTAACAATATCAAGAGAAAGTCCCTCTTCTGTTGTAATTTTTTTGAATTCATATTCTGCCAAAACAGATATGGAACATAAAAGGCCCACGAAAAACAATATCAACTTTCTCATAATTCAGATGCTATCTATTTTCATATTCACAATGTTTTAAATGCTCAATTTACCCATATAAATTCATAAGTTTAAACTTTCCCCGAAAAATGAATACAATATTCCGATTTTGTTATAGTCTGCCCGAAAATTGACCATCAAATAATTAATATGTGATAATGGATTGTCTGCATCAGACTTAAATTGCACTTGTTATAATTTTTTAATAATGTTTAAAGATTGTAATAATTGAACCATGAAAAAATCACTAAAAATTTGAACTATGAGAAAATCTTTTAAAAGAGGAACACTAATCTTAATTCTATTCCTGTTTGCAGGGATGAATTTGATTTATGCTCAGGGAAAAAATGTAACCGGAAAAATTACGGATGAGAACAACTCCCCGTTGCCTGGTGTAAGTGTGGTTATTAAAGGTACCACAACGGGAACAGTAACAAATGCCGATGGAAATTTCAACATTAACGTAAATGAGGACGCAGTCCTATCTTTTTCCTTCGTTGGAATGAAACCCCAGGAAATCAGTGTAGCACGAAAATCGGTCATCAATGTTATGCTTGAGCAGGAAACCGTTGGCATCGGTGAAATTGTTGCCATTGGTTATGGTACACAGAAAAAAAACGCAGTTACAGGATCAGTAGCTGTAGCAAAATTGGATGTTTACAGAGATGTTCCTGTAAACAACATACTGGAATCCGTTAAAGGTACAATTGCCGGTTTAAATGTTGGAGCAACCAATATTGCCGGCGCCGAGGCTGGAATTTCCATTCGTGGGCAAAACTCACCAACTGCTGGAACTTCTCCCCTTATTGTTGTTGACGGAGCTATTTTCAGAGGTACCGTCTCTGACATTGCCCCCAGCGACATTGAAAACTTTACGGTACTGAAAGATGCAAGCGCTGCAGCTGTTTATGGCTCCAGATCAGCCAACGGCGTTATCCTGATTGAGACAAAAAAAGGTACAGGGATAAGCGGTAAGCCCAAATTTGAGGTGATAACAAGTTATGGAATAAGCAATGAACTGGAACCTTTGAAAATTTACGATGGACCGGGTTATATTCAACGACTACTTGAAATTCGTGCAGACAACGGACTGGAGGCTGACCCTGCCAAAGTGTCCCAATATTTGCAATTAGAGGAACAAAAAAATTACGAAGCGACAACGGATCATAAACCAACATTAGAGGATCCTTACGGATTGTTCAGTCAAATGGGAAATTCCTTTAATTCAACGGTTAGCGTTTCGAACAGTACCGAAAAAACAAGTTATTATATTTCAGGAAATCTGATCAAGCAAAATGGAGTTATTATTAATGATGAGTTTAAACATTTTTCCGGAAGGGTAAATATATCAAGCAATCTTACAGACTGGTTTACCTTGGGAATCAAAAGCTATTACAGTCTACGGGATTATTCAGGTTCAACAATATATGGAAATGGCACTTCTACCAGCGGTAGTAGTCCAACTCAATTTAGTCCTTATGCAACTTTAAAAGATGCTGATGGAAAATATTTGCAGTTTCCTCAAACTACCACCTCTTTTAATAACCCTTTCTGGCAAATAGCAACAGATGATGTTGATTTAAGGAATAATTTAAATGGAATTGTTTCGGCAGTGGTAAAGGTGCCATGGGTAAAAGGTCTCTCGTATAATTTAAATTGGTCTCACACACTGAACTGGAACGAAAGGAATTATTTTAACGATAAAAATACACTTGATGGAATATCTAAAAATGGCATGGGAAGCCGTGCATACAGCCGTTCGTACACTTCGCTTCTTGATAATCTGATCAAATACAACAATACTTTTAACGAAAAGCACAATGTAGATGTAACATTGCTTTATTCAACTGAACAGTACGTATACGAAAGTGTTTCAGCTTATGCAGAAGGATTTGATAGTGACCTGGGCACTTATAAATTAGAAAACGGAAAAATCCAGACGGTTGATACGGGTGGCGGTGAAACACAAGGAATCGGTAAAATGGCAAGGGCGACCTATACATTCGATAATAAATACTCCCTGACAGGAACAGTAAGGCAGGACGGTTATTCTGCGTTCAGTAAAAATAAAAAATGGGGAACATTTCCTTCTGTTGGAGTTAACTGGAATATCTCGAGGGAGAGTTTTATGAATAACGTCGGGACTATCAATAATCTGGCATTACGTGCTTCCTACGGAGCAAACGGAAATCAGTCTATTTCCCAATACAGTACACTTGCAAAGATGGCAAGCAGCAAATATCTTTTTTATGGCGATCCTTCTTATTCATTTACACAGTATGTTTCAACATTATCGAATGATGATCTGGGTTGGGAATCCACTACGGGTTTAAATCTTGGAATAGATTTTTCGATCCTGGACAAAAGGTTGAGTGGTTCAATTGATGGTTATAAAACAAAGACCAATGATCTCATGTTTACTCTACCATTACCAGCAGCTTCGGGGAAAAGCAGCATTACATCCAATATAGGTGAAATACAAAACCGGGGGCTTGAATTGAATTTAAGTTCTAAAAATATTGATAAAGCAGATTTTAAATGGAATTCGGAATTTGCCTTCTCCATAAACCGTAATAAAGTAGTAACCATTTTGGGAGAAGATAAGGACGGCGATGGAAAAGAAGATGACCTCATTTCAGCAGGATATTTTATAGGAAAATCATTGGGAACAATTTATACCTATAAAGTTATTGGGATGTGGCAACAGGAAGATGTGGATAACGGTACCATTATGACAGGAATGAAACCTGGAACCTATAAGTTGGAAGATTTACCTGATGCAGATGGAAATGTTGACGGGAAGATAACCTCCGATTTGGACCGACAGTTCCTGGGCAACTCAAAAGAAAATTTCCGTTGGAGTTTTACCAATACTTTTAAATATAAAGATCTCTCGCTGTTGGTCTATTTATATTCAATCTGGGGTGGAAACGATTACTTTTTATCTGGAGGCAACACCCCATATAATGATGGTTATGCCAACAGGGGAGACTTAAACCATCCCATTTATGATTACTGGACGCCAGATAATACCGATGCCATGTTCCCTCGTCCAAATTATGCAAGCGTACCATACCGTGGGGTCAAGTATTTTGACCGTAGTTTCATAAAGCTGCAGAAAATGGCGGTGACGTATGATTTTACTAAATTGGTAAAACCATGGGGAATAAATGGTTTGAATTGTACTTTGAGCGCTGACAACCTGTTTACTTATGCACCGCATTGGGTGGGACTTGACCCTGAAACAAACCAGGGTCTTAACTCCAATGCAATACCCTCTATCCGGACTTATCTATTTTCCGTATCGTTAAACTTTTAATAATTAGCACAATGAAAAAAATATTCTATATAATCTTTTTTCTTACTGTTTTTATCGCCTTTTCTTGCGACGAAAACTTGACTGAAATACCAAAGGATTTTGCAAGCCCTGAAAATTCCTTTACCAATAAAGCAGGCTTCGATGCAGCTCTGGCCAATATTTATCTAAATATTCGAACACAAATGTATGTAGGTAATGGAGATAGTTGGAACAGCTTCGATATGTTAGGACCTGATGTTGACCTTGGTGATCTGAAAGTAAACAATACTACCTATGATGAGGGTATGTTTTGGAATACGTTGAATTTCGACAGTGGGTATGCCTCAAAATGGTGGTCTCGCTTTTACAATTGGATATTTCAGGCTAATACCATCATAGGAAGGGCAGAAGAACCTGCTGTTAAATGGGTTTCAGAAGCCGAGAGAAATGCAATTATTGGTGAGGCAAAATTCCTGCGTGCTTTTGCCTATCACTTTCTGGCCAACATGTACGGTGGTGTTCCACTCGTACTTGAAGAAACCAAAGGGGCTAAGTTTGATTATGTAAGAGCAACCCAGGATGAAGTCTATCTTCAATGCAAAAGCGATCTCGAGTTTGCTATCCAAAATATGCCAACAATAGATGCTGTAAAAGGAGGAAAAGCTTCAAAGGAAGCAGCTAACCATTTGTTAAGTGAGATAAAAATCTGTTTGAAAGATTATCAGGGAGCTATTGATGCTGCAACAGCTGTCATCGGTAGTTCGAACATGAGCCTGATGACCAACCGTTTCGGTGCCTGGAAGAATTTTACTTTTAACGGATACGATTACAAGGGGCCATATATGCCTTGGGGGGATGTATATTTCGATTTGTTCCAGGACGGAAATTTTAATTGGAAAGAGGGAAACAAGGAGTGTATCTGGAATATTCAACAGGATTTGAAAATTCTGGGTGGAGGAAATGATGTAAATACAGCAGGTGGTTTATTTGGTATGGAAAGATGGTGGGGACCAGTATCATGGAATCTTAAGGACACAAAGGGGGTAACAAATTTTCTGAAGGATACGCTAATCGGAAGGCCTGTTGGAAAAATAATCGTTTCCGGTTATGCTGATACCATTATTTGGAAATATAAAGGGGACTGGAGCAAAGATATACGTAATTCAGAATATAATATTCAGAGAACTTTTTATTGGGTAAATCCGGCCAGCACTTATTATGGAATGCCGATTACTGCTGCAAACATGGGTACGCCAACCACTTCAACTACCAGTCTTTCTCCCCATTATAAAAAATTTGTTTCTGCCGTTCATTACCACCAGTTTCAGGATGCAACAAGTAAACAATGGCACGATAACGGACGAACTTACAAAGATTGGTATATTATGAGACTTGCTGAAACATATTTATTAAGGGCTGAGGCCTATCTTCTGAAAGGTGATAAGCAAAAAGCTGCCGATGATATCAATATGATCAGAAACAGGGCAAAAGCTACTCCGGTTACAGCGGGGGATGTAACAATTGACCTGATTCTGGACGAACGTGCCAGAGAGCTCTACGGTGAAGAATTCAGGGTAAATACCTTAATGAGAATGGGAAAATTAGTAGAGTACCTTAATAAATACAATGGTACAATTAAATCAAAAGGACAAACCATTGACGATTACAAGAATAAATTACCCATTCCGCGTTCCGAGATTGAAGCCAATAAAGGGGCAGAACTGGAACAAAATCCAGGTTACTAGCTGCAAATTTTTCCAATTGCATTTGGTAAGTTTTGTCTATTATCAGGGAGGGAAAAAATCCCTCCCTGATTTCTATCTGCTTTGCAAATGGTCAACTTATAAATCGTCTTTCCAAAATAAAAATCCAATTGATAAATACATACAATATGCATAAATTGACTTTGTTACCCATTATCTTTCTGATTTCGCTCAATTATTCATGTACTAATAAAATTATTGAAATTGAGAGCCCATCATCATTGTTGAAGGCAGAAATTTCAGTAAATGATGCAGGTTTAAATCTCGAACTTTTTGATCTGAACAATTCGGTTATAAATGTAAATTCTGGAAGCTTTGTTTTCGATAACGATGTGCTTGGGAATGGATACGAAATCAAGAATATCAAGAAAACGTCTGTAAATAATAGCTGGACGCCGGTTTATGGCGAAAAAAACAAAATCCAAAACATTTACAACGAGATTACAATATCTTTAACCGATAAGGATGCTTCAAACAAAATCGTTCAGTTAATATGCAGGGCCTATGATGAAGGAATCGCGTTTCGTTACGCATTTGATAGCTTATCAACAAAGGACTTGATTATTAAAAAAGAGCTCACAAACTTTAATTTCGATGATGATTATTATGCCTGGGTAGCCAGCAATGCACAAGCTGAAATAAAAAAATCAAAAATCAGTAATATTATAACTGCCTGCGAAAGGCCGCTAGTTATTCAAAAAAATGATTCCATGTGGTTGGCTTTAGGCGAAGCTGCCCTGGTGGATTTTGCACGGATGAAATGGATTAAAAATTCCCTTGTGCCGAATAGTTTGCAGATAGAACTCAGTGGCGATATAAGTCTCAAAAAGGCCAACTATATTACCCCCTGGCGATTTATAATGGTTGCCGAAAGTCCTGCCAGATTGTTGGAGAATAACTACTTTGTGCTGAACCTCAACGAACCTAATCAACTGGAAGATTTTTCGTGGATTAAACCGGGGAAAGTAATTCGTGAAGTAACGCTGACTACCCAGGGTGCTTTGTCTTGTGTTGACTTTGCCGTCCGTCGCAATTTGCAATATGTTGAGTTTGATGCTGGCTGGTATGGCAATGAGTATGATGATTTGTCGGATGCGACTACCATTACTGTTGATCCGAAAAGATCGCCAGGTCCGCTTGATTTGCACAAAGCAATTGAATATGCTGAAGCGAAAGGAATAGGAATCATTTTATACGTAAACCAGAGGGCTTTGGAAAAACAACTGGATGAGCTATTGCCGTTGTATAAGTCGTGGGGAATAAAAGGTTTAAAGTATGGCTTTGTGAATGTGGGGCCACAGGAATGGACATCGTGGCTGCATGATGCGGTGAGGAAAGCCGCCGGTTATCAGCTAATGGTTGATATACACGATGAATACCGGCCCACAGGTTATTCACGCACCTTTCCCAACCTGATGACACAGGAAGGTATCCGCGGCGATGAGGAAAGTCCGTCGGTTGAGCAAACATTAAATACGCTTTTCACCCGAATGATTGCCGGCGCCGGCGACAATACCAATTGTTATTTTGCTCCCCGCGTGTCAGAAACAATGGGCGGAAAAACAGCACAAATGGCGAAGTCAATCATGATTTATAGTCCGTGGCAGTTTATTTATTGGTACGACAGGCCAATGGAATCACCCTATAAAACAGGGGATGCGGGTGTTTCGCAGGGCAGAATTGAAGAAACAGATGATATTCGGTTTTATGACATGCTGCCAACTGTGTGGGACGACACAAAAGTTCTTGACGGTAAAATTGGCGAATATGCAACTATTGCCCGTAAAAGTGGCGACAATTGGTTTGTTGGTTCGTTGGTAGCAAATGAAGACCTTTCTCTTGAAATTCCATTGTCATTTTTGGATGAAAATTCAAATTATGAAGCCTTGATTTATTCTCAAAATAGTGAAGCCTTAAAAAATAACACAGTAAGTTTCGAAAAATTAAGTGTAAACAGGAAATCAATCTTATCAAAACAACTGATTAAAAACTCTGGATTAGCGGTAATTTTAAGAAAAAATTAAAAATTATCACTTATGCGTTTTCTCTTGTTATCCATATTTATCCTCTTTCTGACTGTAACAAACTTATATTGTCAAACCGACGAACAATTAGGTTTACATTCGGAAGGGGGCCCGTGGAAATTTTATCCGGTTCCGGAAGCCAATGATTCCCTGAAAAAGGTATTGTTAATCGGCGATTCTGTAATGAACGGGTATCATCAGTCGGTAACTGACAGTCTGAAAGGCGAGGCAAATGTTGATTACTGGCTTACGCCTTTTCATCTGAAAAGCGAACATCTTTTTGCTGATCTTGCCAAAGTGGTTGCGTTCCGGGATTATGATGTTATTCATTTCAATCTTGGATTGCATGGCTGGCCGGAGGGACGGATAAAGAAAGATGAATATCTGCCCCTTCTTGAAAAGTATGTACAGACTATTCGCGAAAATTCTAAAAATGCGAAACTGATCTGGGCAAGTATCACTCCGGTTACCGAAACCGGTAAACCAGAGTTGAATGCAGAAATAAATCCGGTGATTGCCAAACGCAATATCATAGCCAGCACGGTTATGGAGAAACATAACATACCTGTAAACGATTTATATGGTCTGTCAACAGCAAATCTTAATTTGTCGAAAGGAGATCGTTTCCATTGGCAGCCGGAAGGATATAAATTAATGGCAAACCAGTGTGTAAAATACATTCTCACAGCATTGGAACCAGAGAAAAGATTCCCCGAATTATCAGATTACAATGTCATATGGAACACTCCTTCAGCCAATTCAATGGGTTCCATGCCAATAGGAAACGGCGATATTGGTATAAATCTGTGGGTTGAAAAAAACGGCGATTTATTGTTTTACTTGTCAAAAACCGATGCCTGGAGCGAAAACGGCCGCTTGCTGAAAATCGGAAAAATCAGGTTATCGCTTTCGCCTAATCCGTTTCAGGATGGCGAACCATTTCTCCAAAAGCTGATTTTATCCGATGGAATAATACGAATTGAAGCAGGCGGAAATGAAAACAGAATTGCGATTGATGTTTGGATTGATGCATATCATCCCATTGTTGAGCTGGATATTAACAGTCGCCAGCCTGTAAATGCCATTGTAAGTACCGAACCCTGGAGAACCACCCGCAGGCAAATAACAAATGCAAAAGAAAAACACTCAGCCTATGGAATTCACGGAAACGGGGCGCCTGAGATTTTCGTTGAAAATGATTCCGTACTGGCTGAAGCCAACCAAGGCGTAATCTGGCTTCATCGCAATAAAAGGTCAATCTGGGAAGAAAACCTTAAATTGCAAGGATTGGAGAAGTACATCAAAGCAAACCGTGATCCGTTGGCCAACAGAACATTTGGAGGACTAATGCGATCCAATGAACTGGTGAAAGAATCATCCACCACGTTAAAAACCAAAGAGCCACAAAAAAAAATCTCCGTATCGGTATATGTATTAACTGCTCAAACCCAAACGCTGGAGGAGTGGAAAGGTAAGATAACCGAAAAGGCTTTTAACACTGAGTCTGAATCAAGGGCAGAAAGATTGACTAACCATATAAAATGGTGGAACGATTTCTGGGATAGAAGTTTTATCCATATTTCAACCCGGAATCTGAACGAAAGGGAGAAAGTTTTTAACACATCAAGAGGTTATGCACTTCAACGATACATGAATGCATGTTCAGGTCGTGGAAATTCACCTGTTAAATTTAATGGAACAATCTTTACGGTTGATACTGAATATCTGCCTGGTGATGAGGGAGGATTCGACGCTGACTACCGCCGATGGGGCGGCCCATACTGGTGGCAGAATACCCGGTTAGCCTACTGGTCGATGCTCGAATCCGGCGATTTTGATTTGATGCTACCCCTGTTCAGAATGTACAGAGAGGCGCTTCCACTGCGAACGCTTGCCACCAAAACCTATTATAAACATGAAGGGGCATTTTTCCCCGAAACCATGTATTTCTGGGGAACTTATACCGATGAAAATTACGGGCGCAACAGATCTGAATTGCCTTTGGGAATGACTGAAAACAAATTCATCCGATATTATTGGCAAGGTGGGCTGGAACTGTCGTTAATGATGCTCGATTATTATAATTTCACAAATGACAATGATTTTCTGAAAGAAACTTTGTTGCCCGTGGTAACCGAAATCATTAACTTTTACGATTTGCATTGGAAACGCGAAGAGAATGGGAAAATTCGTTTCGAACCGGCAATGGCGCTTGAAACGTATAGTACGGCAGTAAATCCGTTGCCCGAAATTGTTGGAATTAATAAGGTATGTTACGAATTGCTGAATTTACCTGCAGAAGTGATTTCCAAAAAACAGCAAAGGCAATGGCTTAGATTAATAAATGAGTTGCCTGATATTCCTGTTCAATGGATTAATGAGAAAATAGTTCTTGCACCCGCTCAGGAGTTTAGTGGAAAACAAAATATAGAAAACCCTGAATTGTACGCCATCTTCCCTTACCGTAAATTTGGGGTCGGAAAAAATGAGCTTGAGATGGCTCGATATACTTTCGAAAACAGAGCCGTTAAACAAACCGGAGGCTGGCAGCAAAATGCAATTAAAGCGGCATATTTAGGTCTGACCGATGAGGCAGCAGAATTAACAACAACAAATTTCAATACCAGCAATAATGCTTATCGTTTCCCTGCAATGTGGGGCCCAAATTACGATTGGACACCCGACCAGGATCACGGTTCAGTTGCTATGATCGCACTTCAGCGAATGTTGATGCAATGCGATAACGATACTACATTTTTACTGCCTGCATGGCCCAAAGAGTGGAATGTGCATTTTAAACTCCGGGGACAAAACAACACTTCAATTGAAGGTGTTTTTGAAAATGGGGAAATTCTGGAATGGAAAAAATATCCTGAAAACAGTAAAAGTAAAATCGAGCTAATGAATTAAGTAAAATAATAAAACATGAATAATCAATCATTTATCAGCCATTCTATTTTATGGATTGCATTGGCATTAATCTTTTGTTCTTTTAATCCAAAACCCATAGAATTATATATCGCGACAAATGGTAGCGACACTGAAGGCACCGGTTCGGCAGATAACCCATTTGCTTCTCTGGAACGGGCCAGGGATGAAATAAGACAACTAAAAAAGGCGGGGAAAAATAGAAAAAGCTTTCGTGTATTATTACGTGAAGGAACTTATTTCAGAAACAATACTTTTGAATTAGATGAAGAGGATTCCGGCAGCGAAAAATCACCGGTTTTATATTCTGCCTTTAACAACGAAAAAGTAACCATCCACGGGGGTATAAAGGTTTCACTTGAAAAGACAGGTAAATTAACCGATCCTGAAATATTGTCCCGGCTAAATCAATCTGCACAAAATGAAATCTATGAAATCAATCTTAAATCATTGGGGATAAATGACTATGGTACGCTCTCCCCACGCGGGTTTGGCCGCCCATACCAATCTGCACCAATGGAGTTATTCTGTAACAAGGAAGCTATGAAGTTATCTCGTTGGCCAAATGACAGTTTAGTTCGCATCGGAAAAGTTCTCGATCCGGGTTCTGTCCCCCGAAATGATGATTTTTCAAACCGGGGAGGAAAATTTACCTACGATGTTGACCAGCCAAATCGTTGGAAAGATGCCACAGATATATGGATTTCTGGTTTTTTCCGTTACGGATATGCCGATGATGCAGTAAAAGTTGCAGACATTGACTTTTTAAATAAAACCATTACAACCGTGCAGCCTCACATCTATGGTTTTGGCAGCGGAAGGGAATTTAACAGGTGGTATGCTTATAACTTGCTTGAAGGAATTGACGTTCCGGGAGAATATTTTATTGATCGCGAAAAGGGCATTCTTTACTTTTTCCCGCCCAAAGAACAACTGACCAGCATTGATTTGTCCGTTCTGGAAGAACCCCTGGTTGCCATCGAAAACGGTTCATATATTCAATTTAGAAATATAAATTTTGAGTGTGCCCGGGGAATGGCAGTTTATATTGAACGTGGGAGAGACAATGTAATTGATAACTGTATGTTCCGTAATCTGGGACAAGTTGCGGTTTCTATCGGTAAAGGAATAGTGCCGTTTGATGATTTGAAACATGCCGGAACGGGAACTCCGGCTTCCAGGGTTTTGGGCAGTATCCTGGCTCATCAATACGATAATACAACATTTAACCGCGAAGCCGGTAGCGGGCATCTCATTTCACGATGTCATATTTACAATACCGGAACAGGCGGAATATCACTTGGCGGCGGCGACAGGCTTACCTTGGAAAAGGGAAACAACAGGGTGGAGAATTGCCTGATCCACGATTTTAACCGCCTCGACCGCTCGTATAAAGTGGGTATCAACATCGATGGTGTAGGAAACGTAATCCGCAATTGCGAAATATACAACAGCCCTGGAAGTGCGATTATGCTGCATGGCAACGAACACCTGATTGAGTTCAATAATATTCATCATGCTGTAATTGACGGTGACGATATGGGTGCTATTTACTATGGCCGCGACCCCAGCGAATTTGGCAATAAAGTTCAGTACAATTTCTTCCATCATATCGGGAACGAGCATGGAATGATCATGGCAGTTTATCACGATGATGGCGCCTGTGGAATGGAAGTGACAGGAAATGTATTCTACAAGGCCGGTTCGCGCACCTGTATGATTGGCGGAGGAAACGACAATGTTTATAATAACAATATTTTTATCGACTGTCCGCTTGCGGTTCATCTCGACAATCGTTTGCAGGGATGGGCAAAATCGAGCCTCGATAAAGATGGTATTTTTGAAAAACGACTAACTGCGGTTAATTACAAAAACGAACCCTATTCAACAGCTTATCCTACGCTTGTGAATTATTTTGAAGATTCGCCCGGTTTACCCAAAAGAAACTTTATTAACAATACCGTCTTTGTTAATGTGGGAAAAATTCATAATGGTAAACCGGAATGGTCGTACATCGGTGAAAAATATGAAGTTACTGGCGACCCGGGTTTTGTTGATGCGGAAAATATGGATTTTGAACTTAAACCGGAATCCGAGGTCTTTAAACAACTGCCTGGTTTCAAGACAATTCCTTTTAGTGAAATTGGGCCTCAAAAACAATAGTAATATTGCATGAAAACAATACTTAATATTCTCTTTATAATCCTTGTACTGAATCAGCAGATTGGATACGCGCAAGATAAGTTTGCCGAAATAGGTACTCGTAAATACAACACCCGAACAAATCTGCTGATTGAACCGCAGCCTCCTGTCCTTCCCGAAATCAATTTGCCAGTGACCCATGGTGCGGGATCAGTTTTCAAGGCGGTAAAAACCATTTCAACCAAAGAAGAACTGTATGCTGAGCTGGACAAAATGCGAACACATTACCGTTCATTTTTGCAAAACCTGGCGCCCGTTCCCGCCGAAACCCGAAAACAAATTCCTTTAACCGAATTTAACTGGAGAATTGAAACTCCTGCCGATCTTGCTGATATTGCTTCAACGCTTCGGGGTGAGGGCATGTGGGAAAAAGTTTCCATTCCGCATTACGGCCCTCCCCTCGGAAGGGCAGTTACTTATTATTACAAAGAAATTGAACTCAGCGCCGACGATTTCGCCAAAGGAAATCTTTTCATTTGTTTTAAAGGGGTTGATTATAAAGCATCGGTATTTATCAATGGAAGCTTTTGCGGAACACACGAAGGTTTCTTTGCTCCATTTGAATTTGAAATATCCAGGCTTTCAAAAGCCGGTAAAAACAGAATCCTTGTAAAAGTTGAAAACGATTATGCAACTCAGTCGGGGAAAGACGATAAGGGAAATAATGTTGTCGGCGATAAGATTTATGCTGCCAGTGGACCGGGGTGGGATGAGCCCGTTGATGGATGGCACCTTTGCCTCCCGGGAATGGGCATTAGCCAGGATTGCTACCTCGAATCCCGCTCTCCGCTTCATCTCAACGACATGTATGTTCGTCCTGTTTTGAAAGATTCAATTGCTGAAACATGGGTGGAAGTAAATAATTTTTCGCAATATCCCGAATATGTCACATTAAAGCTTTCAGTATATGGCCAGAATTTCTCTGAAACCGTGATTGAGAATTACGAATACAAACCGCAGACAACCTATATTCCAGGAGTTGGCGATTTGGCCAAACCGACCGATTGGGAGCAGAAAAACCTAAAAATGGGGTATGGCGTAAATTATCTCAGGATACCCGTGAAAATGAAAAACTTCAGGAAATGGGAGCCCGAAAACCCCTGGCTCTACCAAATGCAGATTATGGTTTACGACGCCAACGGAAACCTTACGGATACCCGCGTGCAGCAATTCGGAATGCGAAGTTTTACCATGGATACTATTAATACTCCCAAAGGAAATATGTACCTGAATGGAAAGATGATCAGGTTACGTGGAGCAAATACCATGGGGCACGAACAGCAATGCGTGTTTCGCAAAGACTGGGATCAGTTGCGCGATGACATACTGCTGGCCAAATTATGTAATATGAATTATTTGCGCTTTACCCAACGCCCTGTGCAATCTGAGGTGTATGAATTTTGTGACAGGTTGGGAATGCTCAATCAGACCGATCTGCCCTTGTTCGGGGTAGTAAGGAGAAACAAAATTACAGAAGCCATCAGGCAAGCTGAAGAAATGGAACGGTTGGTGCGCAAGCATCCTTCCACTATTGTAGTGACCTACATCAACGAGCGATTCCCGAATGCTGAAGGTCATCCCCAACGCTGTTTGAATGATGCAGGTGAGTTTTATCATTTGTTTAAAGCGCTCGATCAGGTGGTTTTGCTCTCCAATCCCGACCGGGTGATCAAAGCCGGCGATGGGGATTATGATCCACCCTCACCCGGACTTCCCGACAACCACTGTTACAACACATGGTACAACGGGCACGGCCTGGGACTGGGCAAAATGTATAAAGGATATTGGCAGTTGGTAAAACCCGGATGGAATTATGGCTGCGGCGAATTTGGCGCTGAAGGGCTTGATCCGCTCAATGTAATGCAGAAATACTATCCGGAAACATGGTTGCCAAAGAATAAAGAAGATGAAAGAAACTGGAATGCAAACCGTATATCCATGTCGCAAACCCACCGGTTCCATTATATGTGGTACAATACCCAATATACGCTGAACGACTGGATTGAAGCCAGTCAGGATTACCAGGCCTGGGCCTTGAAATTTGTAACCGAAACCTTCCGCCGCGATTCGCGCATGGTATCGTTTGCCGTTCACCTGTTTATCGATGCCTGGCCGGCCGGATGGATGAAAACCATTATGGACGTGGATCGCCAGCCCAAGAAAGCGTATTTTGTTTACCGCAATGCCCTGCAACCACTTATAGTTTCGTTGCGCAGCGACAGGAAACAATTTTTCTCAGGCGAAGTAACAGCTATTGAAGCCTGGATATGCAATGACCTTAATTCTGCTCCTTCAGGCTACCAGCTTAAATATCAGCTTGAAAATGATGGAAAAGTAATATTTGCCAATGAGGTTGCAGCCAGTATCTCTGAAAATAGTTCCCGGTTTCAGGGATTTCTGAAATTCAAGGCTCCTGCAGTAGCTTCCCGCACAATGTACACGCTGCGCATTGCACTGATGAATGAAAAGGGGGAAAGTATCGGTCAGAACGAATTTGAATTGGATGTGTTCCCGAAACATGGCCAATTGAAAAAGTTGGTATATGTGCTTGGCCAGGGCAATAGTAAGGCAGCACAATTAGTTCAGCAAGCCGGTTATTACAAAGCACCATCAATTGAGGCAGCCGATGTAATTATTGTTGACGATTTTGCAGAATACAAACAGATTGAAAAGCAAGTCAACGAACTGGTAAATCAAGGGAAAATTGTTGTTTTTATGGAGCTTCCGACTCAACAATATCTGATTGCAGGCACTAAACTTTCAATAGAAAAAACCACCATGGGTGATTATTATTTTGCATCGCCCGGCACCGGTCATCCCATGATGAAGAATTTTAAACCATTCGATTTCAGTATGTGGTACAATGAAGAAAAAGGCTACATCGAACCGATTCTGGCTTATACTATTTCTGCTCCGGATTGGAAACCAATATTATCAAGCGGTGCTTCTAACTGGATATCCGACAAAGGAACAGTTATGGCAGCAGCTGAACTGAAATACGGAAAAGGGAAATTCAGGATTTCCGAAGTGCAGTTGGTTGACCGGATTAAAAGTAATCCATCTGCGTTAAATTTTTTACATAAATTATTAGATTAATGCAAACATCCAATCTTAGCAAATACAATCGTCGTCGTTTTGTATCCACCCTGGGGCTGGGGATTACCGCATTAGGGTGCGCACCGTATATTCTCAGGGACAGAGATAAAGCTGAGCAGTTTATTCCACTTTCGTATAACAAAGTAAGATTACAGGGCGAGCTGGGACGGCGTATGGAAATAACAATAGTCAATAATCTTTTAAAAATAGATATTGAAAACGACTTTCTGCTTCCTTTTGAGCGCCGGCAAGGAGATGGAGCCGGTTACATTGGCCTTGGCAAGTTGATTGATGCAGTGGTTACCTTTGCTGCCTGCACTGAAAATCCTGAAGTAATTCAACTGAAGGAACACATTATTGCACATGTCAGGGAACATCAGGAACCTGACGGTTATTACGGATTGTTTCCATCTGAACAGCGCATTACGAAATTATGGGACATTCACGAAATCCAATACATCGCCTGGGGGCTGCTGCGTGATTTTGAGCTGACTGGTGATGGCAGTTCACTTGCCACTGCCCAAAAAATTGCGGATTATATTATCGCCAACTGGAACAGGTTGCCTGAAAACTGGGGGAAGGATGATGTGGCTCCGCACGTTGCAGTAACGGGACTTGAAAGAACAATGATAGCGCTTTACCGGATTACAGGAGAAAAAAAATACCTTGACTTTGTCATCAGCGTGCGCAAACTGGCTGAATGGGATCTGCCTATCATCATTGGCCGAAGGGTAGGTATCGAAGGACACATGTATGCATATCTGGCACGCACCCTGGCACAGATTGAACTATACAACATTACCCGCGAACAGAACTTGCTTACCTGTTCTAATCGTGTAACTGCCTTTATGCTTAAGAAAGATGGTTTGATGCTGACAGGCAATGGCGGTCAGTGGGAAATATGGACAGACGATCAGGATGGACGCGGGGCATTGGGAGAAACCTGTGCAACGGCATACCAACTTCGCTTATACCATCAGTTAATGCAAATTGAGGGCAACCCGCTTTGGGGCGACCTGATGGAACGTACTATTTACAATGCACTGTTTGCATCACAATCGCCCGATGGTCGACAACTCAGGTATTTTGCACCTACTGAAGGGCCGCGTGCTTATCACAACACCGATACCTACTGTTGTCCAAATAATTACCGGCGGATAGTTGCCGAACTGCCCGCGTTTGTTTATTATACTTCCGAAAATGGTGTAGTTGTAAATCTATATGTTGAATCACAAGCTGAAATACAACTGCCTGGCGGTCATTTGTTGAAGATTGAGCAACAAACCAATTACCCATCGTCAGGGTATGTGAATATTGTGGTGAATCCTGTTTTGCCTCTGCAATTCAAATTGAAGTTACGCGTACCGGCCTGGGCGCATAACGCAATTATCAGCATAAATGGTCAATCATTAACTGAGCCAATAGTACATGGAGAATTTCTTACCATTAACAGGGAGTGGGTACCGGGCGATAAAGTATCTCTGGAAATAAAAATGCCGTTCCGCCTTATAGCAGGGCGAAAGAGACAATCAGGTCGCGTTGCAGTAGCAAGAGGACCGTTGGTTTATTGCCTGAATCCGCAGCAAAACGAGAAATTGAAGCATTTGGATGGCATTGAACTGAGCCGCATAATCATAGATCCGGAAACCATGACACTGATAAACGATAACACGGTTCGTCCCGGTGGAACAGCTTGCAGAGTGAAAGCCTGGATGGCTTCTTTCGGAATGGCCAAACCACCACACGAATATGAACTGAACCTGACCGAATTTCCTGACCCTGAAGGAATACAGACCTATTTCAGCCTGAGTGACATGAACAAAGCAATGTCCGATGAATTGTTTGCCAATACCTGATTTACATTCTTCCATTTTTCTTGTAACCGTCACTTTCTCTAATTTTTTAAGTTTAACTCGATTTCCTTGAATTCCGGTGAGCGCATTCCCCGTCGGCTCTGCCGCGGGGTAAGCGAACAACGCAATAAGGAAGTCCTTGACGGAATCGGATTCCTCGCCGGCTCTGCCGCGAGGAGCTTCAATTGAAGTTTTCTTTTCGGATTTTATTTCAGTATGGGAATGGTTGTTAAATTTATAAAATCTATTCACGATTCTGTTTTCAAAAACCATAACCTTTTATAACGTTGTAGTTCAAAAAAATCTGTTAAGAATAGAGCATAATTTACCACATGAGAATCCGTAATTCAATTTATATCATACTGTTTTGCATCGCACTGTTTTCAAATTATGCCTGCAAGCAACAGGAATCAGCCTCTTCAAATAATCTTGAAGAACAGTTTCTGAATCCGCCAACTTCAGCTAGACCTTATGTTTGGTGGCACTGGATGGGTTCCAACTTTTCGAAAGAAGGCATCACTAAGGATTTGGAAGCCATGAAAGCGGAGGGAATCGGAGGGGCAACCATTTTCAACCTGAGTTCTGCAGTTCAGGAATCTCATGCGCCTACGCTGAATAACCCCTGGCCGGATCAGACCTACCGGAGCCCGGCATACTGGGATGCATTAAAACATGCTGCCGCCGAAGCTGACCGGCTTGGGCTGGAAATCGGGCTGCACAACACGGTGGGTTATTCCACCACCGGAGGTCCCTGGATCGGCGAGGAACGCAGCATGCAGCGGCTGGTCTGGAGCGATACGATCCTAACCGGAGGTATTACCCTCCGGGTGAAACTCAAAAAACCGGTTTTGGTGGCGGATGAAGGGTGGGGTAAGACCGGACGTAAAATTTCTTTCTACCGGGATGTGACGGTGTTGGCGGTTCCAGCAGGGGAAAAGGAAATAAAACTTTCTGAGGTACTGAACTTAACGCATAAATTCAATTCGAATGGAGAATTGGATTGGAAAGCTCCGGTGGGCAAATGGGTCGTTTACAGGATAGGCCACGCCTCCACAGGCCGTCCGCCTCATCCTGTTCCCGATGACCTGCTGGGAAAGGTGCTGGAAGCCGATAAGATGAGTGTCGAACAGACTGAATGGCATTGGAAAAATGTGCTGGATCCGGTGAAAGAACATCTGGGCGAATACCTCGGCAAGTCTTTCAAACACATGCTGATCGACAGTTACGAAGCCGGAAATCAGAACTGGACCCCTCAGTTTCGCGATGAATTCATCAGACTTAAAGGATACGACCCAATCCCCTGGCTGGCTTCTTTCAGTCAGACCGTCGGAACAGGGAAGGAAAGTAAGGACCGGCGGATCGTTGAAAGTGAAGAACTTACCCGCCGTTTTGATCGGGATTACAGGGATGTGATCAGCCGGTTGTTTTTTGAATACGGATGGAAACCCGGAAAACAAATGCTGGCAAAAGCTAACCTTCAGCTTCAGTTTGAACCTTACGAAGGCCTATTCAGCACCCCTGAAGGAGTGGCTTTGGCCAACATACCCATGGCAGAATTCTGGACTGCCGGTATTGGCGGAATTTCACCACAGGTTCCCGCTGCCGCAAGAGCTACCGGTAAAAGGGTGGTGGGTGCGGAAGCATTTACCGGCAGGCCGGAGGTTAGTCAGTATACCGAAGATCCTGCTTTCCTGAAGGTTTCTGCAGACAAGGTTTTTGCACAGGGCATCAACCGGATGATCCTGCACCATTGGGTGCATCAGCCCTTCAACGACAAGTACCAACCCGGAATGGGAATGGGGTGGTGGGGAACCCATTTCGGCCGCCATCAAACCTGGTTTGAGCCGGGTAAGGCATTCTTTGAATACCTGGCCCGGTGCCAGGCTATGCTGCAACATGGAGAACAGCCGGCTGATTTTTTGTGCGTGGATAAATTGCAGGGTTATAGTGATCTGATATCAATGAATGATTTTCTCCATCAAAACATATCGGTCAAAAACGGCAAACTGGTATTGCCTTCCGGAAGAAGCTATTTCTTTCTGGTGTTCAGCGATAGTCTGATGTTGCCCGAAACAGCCCTGAAAATAAAGGAACTGGTTGCTTTGGGAGCTGTGGTGGTTTCGCCAAAGCCTGTAAAATCGCCAAGTCTGAAAAACTATCCTGACTGCGATATAACAATTAAAAAGTTAGCCGATGAAGTTTGGGGCAGCGGTATTCAAAACCATTTTGGTAAGGGTTTTATTTTTAATAAATCGGAAGATGCCATCGACCATGCAGGAATTAAGCCTGATTTTGCCATTGAGGAAGCTGCTGATCAGGACAATATCAAAATAGCCTACCGCACTTCTCAGGAAGCTGACATTTATTTTGTGGCCAATTTGTCGGAAAACAGGCAACACATTGTCGTGTCATTCCGGATTTCAGACAAGCAACCTGAATTGTGGCAAGCTGAAGACGGCAGCATCTCCAATGCTCAGGTGTGGCAGGAAAAGGGTGGCCGTACAACTGTTGTACTGAATCTCAAAGGTACACAGTCGGTTTTTGTGGTTTTCAGAAAGCCTCCAACAAACGCCGATCACCCGGGTTCAATCATGGTTTCAGATTCTTCTGCCAACTGGACTATTCAGACCGATAAAAACGGAGATGCAGTGTTTTATACTCCGGAACCCCTGACAGTGAAAGTAATTTATTCTTCCGGCAAGGAAAAAACTTTTCAAACAGAAACACAACCGCCATTAGAAATTACCGGAAGCTGGAATGTTTCTTTTGTACCCAAATTGGATAAACCTTTTGAAATGGATTTTCCTGAATTGGTGGACTTCAGCAAGCATAGCAGCAGGGAAGTAAACTATTTTGCCGGTACAGCCATCTATCACAAAACGATAGACATTGCTCCGGAATTCATGGCAGAGAATCAGAAGATTTTTATTGATCTGGGGGTTATGAACGACATCGCTGAGGTCCTAATTAACGGTAAAAATGCCGGAGTACTTTGGTATCCGCCATATTCTGTGGATATTACAGGTTTGCTTAAAACTGGTAATAATACTCTGGAGATTGCCGTAACCAACAACTGGGCCAACCGCCTGATCGGTGATGAGCAGGAACCCGCCGATTTTGAGTGGGGCAAAGACCGCGGCGAAAAAATGGGACGTGCCATACTCGCTTACCCGGATTGGTTCTTGAAAAATGAAACACGACCTTCACAAGGCCGTAAAACTTTTTCGGTTTGGTATTATTACCGCAAAGAGAGTCCGTTGAGCCCTGCCGGTTTGGTCGGGCCGGTACGATTGATAAGAGCGTCAGAAGTCAAATTGTAAATGCAAAGTGGTTATGAAAAAGTTTTCTGTTTTGATTATAATACTCCTGGGAAGTGTTCCTGCTTTCGCACAGGACTTATTCAGTTCTTATGAACAGGCGAAACTTCACCCTTTAACATATGACCGGCCGGCTCCCGATTTCTTTGAAGGTGCCCTGCTTGGCAACGGAGCCATGGGCGTGGTGGTCACCACCCGGCCCGATGCGGTGGTTTTCTATTTTGGCCATAACAATGTCTGGGACATCAGGATTGCGGAAAACAACAAGGAGAAAATCGGCACTTTTAAGGAGGTATTTAACCGGGTTAAAGCAATTCCCGATACCTTGAAAATGCTGACCGATGATCCCTGGTACCGGGAATACAGCGGGATGGCGGCAGAAAACTACCGGAAACCTTATCCCCGGCCTTTCCCCTGCGGTTCGGTTTTGCTGGGTTTTGACCGGCGGAATGCGGAGTTAATTGGTCACAGACTGGATATTTCAGATGGTTTGTGCGAAGTCTATTTACTCACCAGCGATAAGAAAAAAATAACACTCCATGTATTCACCGATATGACCGAAGACCGGCTTTGGTTCAGGTTGACTGATCAGCAAGGCAATCCGTGTGAAAATATCTTTGACCGTATCCGGGTTATGATCGATCCGTCCACGCCAATGGAATTTCCAAAGGCTCAAATGGAGGAAAACCTGGAAAATGGTGTCATCGCTTTCAGGCAAACTTTACCCTATTCAGAACCGGACAAATACGATGCAGAAAAAGGTCACCCTAAAGATAAGGCATTCCGGCTGACTGCTGCAGTAAATTGCCCATTAGCAAAGAGATCAAGGATAAACTGGGATGGCATCAAGGAGGACATGGCGCCTCTGGAAGCCGCTATCTTAAAACAATCCGGTTTTGTGGGTTTTATTTCACTGGAGGAAGGATTGAACAGCCAGGTAGAAAAGCATCTGCCAGTGTCACCATCGTTTCCCCGGCCGGAAAAACTCAGGTCATCTTTGGATCGAAACCTGGAAATCTGGAAAGAGTACTGGAACAAATCGGGAGTAAAACTCAATGATCCGTTTCTCGAGCGGATGTGGTATCAGAACCTTTATTTTTTGAATTGTGCGGCAAAAGACGGGGCTACCACACCCGGACTTTTTGCCAACTGGAGTTACAACAACATCGGAACGGCCTGGCACGGCGATTATCACATGAATTACAACACCCAACAGCCTTTCTGGGCAACTTTTTCGAGCAATCACCTGGAGAAGAACCTTCCGTATGTGAACCTGATTGAGCAGTTGATGCCTGTCAGCCAATCCTGGGCAAGAGCGTACTATGAATTGCCGGGAGCCTATTTCCCGCACAGCGCCTATCCGGTGGATATGTCCATGAATGCCTATCCGGTACCCACTTGGGGTTGGGAAATTGCCGAAACCCCCTGGGCAGTGCAGGGATTGTGGTGGCATTATCTCTACTCAGGCGACATGGAATTCCTGAAAAACCGTGCTTTTGAACCGATGAAAGCTGCCGTTGAATTTCTGGTTGCCTACATGAAACGTCCGGAGGCCAGCGGTCCGCAATGGAACGATGATAAATTTCACATCTTCCCGACGGTGCCGCCTGAATTGTATGGACTCCGCCCGGGTTTCAAATACAATTATGACTGCAATGCCGATTTGTCGCTTACGAAATTTATTTTCAAAGCATTCATCGAAGCAACCAAAATTTTAAAAACCGAAAAGGCAGAAATAGCGCTACTGAATGATATTGGTTTGATTTTGTCCCGCTTCCCGGATTATCCCACGGCTGTATCCGAAAAATATGGCAAAGTGCTGGTTTCAGTCCCGGAAGAACACGACCAGGTGGTGTATAATGCTCCTCTGCTTTTGTTCACCGTATTTCCCGGAGAAGACCATGGATTACATTCCGGTCCGGAAACCATGCAGCTCCTGAAAAACTCTTATCTCAATCAGCAGAACGAAGGTGGCAATGATCTGGTATTTATTAATTTACAGGCTGCCCGCATTGGTATGCTCGATATTGAAAGGTTTAAACGCCAGGTGAATTATTCTTTAATGCCCAACGGAACAGCTTCAGACAGGGTCATGCAGGTACACGGCCGGTACAACGATACCACAACCTATGGTTATATGGATAAAATGGGGATTTGGTTTGAAAATTTTGGACTTCCTGTGGTGGTCAACGAATGCCTGATGCAGAGTTACACCGGAACCATCCGGTTTTTCCCCAACTGGCCAATGGATAAAGATGCCGAATTTAAGAATTTAAGAGCGGTGGGGGCATTTTTGGTGGGTGCAACCCTGAAATCCGGAACCGTGGAAGAAATCAGGGTATTCAGTGAAGCCGGGGGAGTGTTGAAAATGATTTTACCTTGGGAAAAAGGAGGTATGGTATCCTCTTCAGGAGGCAAAATGAGATTCTCTTCCCCAATTGTTGAAATAGAGACCGTTAAAGGGGAAAATCTGATTTTCAAATCTTTATGATTCATAAAAATCTGAAACCGGCGGAAGGGTTGACTTTCTGAGGAAGACTGTATAGTTGAGTCAGGTTTTTATATTCTCATGCCATAGAATGGGGTTTAAACGTCTCTTTGATCCTCCGCCGTTGTTTGAAAAACAAATGTTGTGATTACGTAGTTGAAAATATCTTGCTTGCCAGTGAACTATCGTTTTTCAATTTACCACGATCATCCTGCTTTCACCCGCTTTGATAACGGCATCCTTTAATTTTGCCGTACCGGCGTCTGTCAGGGTAAATTTCGAAAGGGCAATCTGACCAGACAATACATTCAGTGTAGCCTTTTGATCTTCCACTTTACAGGTTCCCCAGGCATAGCCGTTACTCCAGAAGTAGGTTCCGGGTTTCGACGTGAAAGATATCGATTGGTCTACACCTGAATATTGAAATCCGGTCAGAGTGAGCGGTGCTGACCAGCTGGCCATTGCCCTTCCGTAATGATGGCCGCACTCTGCCTCGTTAAAGGGACTCCGTTTCCTGCCGTCATAACGGTTGCGGATGTTTCTGATACATTCCAGCCCATCCCCGGTTTGCCCTTCCTGGAGCATTCCTATGGCAGCTGTGTATTCAAAGCCGGTCATTACCTCGGTGAAATAGGGAAACGGATTTAGCGGCCTTGTTTTCGGGTAAGATGCCATAAGCAGGGCAGCTTCGTCGCCAAGGGCATAACTCCTGAAGCAATTGAAATGGTCAGAAAGATCAGCTTTGTAGTTGTATTTCATGATACTCTGCAAAGTTTTGGCCACATTCTCCTTTTTCACAAGGTATCCTAATCCGCATACATGCGACAGATACTGGCCAGCCAGTTGATCGACCAGGCATCCTTCGCCCAGCTGGTAATCAGGATTGCCGTAATCGGAAGCCCCCATGCCGACCAGCTGTTCCTTTGGAATATCTTCTTTTTTCGGTATGATGATCTGGTGGATATAATATTCACCGTTGAATAGGTTTTCATCTGTCCATTGACTACCCCTTTCAAAAAGCAACATGCATTTTGTTGCCATTTCCTTGTCTTTCATGTAGTTTGCCATCTCTTCCATGGCGCGCAAGGCCCCCAGATACCAGATGGTCATCTGGGGATTGGGACCATAATACTCTACATCCATGGTATTGTGCTGGACACCTTCCATCACTCCGTCCTGGTCTCCATCCCATCCTCCTTTTTCCCAGGCATAACTTAACGCGCTTTTCCCCATGGGGTAAAGCTCTTCCAGAAAACTCCGGTCACCCGAGAGCTGCCATTCCCTGTACAACTTCATAATACAACCCATTTGTCCATCCGCAGCTACTTTGTAAAACTCGGGAATCTTATCGAAAGGCAGCTTCACCCTGAAACTCATCACGCCCTCAGTGGTAGTGGCCACCCCAAATTCGATATTCCTCATCGATTTCGCCAGATCCCCGAAAAGAAAGGCGGTGGCTGTTTCATAATTCCATACATGGGTGCAACTGCCAAAGCAACACCCCGATTTGTCATTGCACCCTTCCCATACAAAGAAATTGCCGTCCGAAAGCCGGAAACAGGTCTGTGTCCTTAAGGTACTAATGTTAAAAAGCGCAGCTTCCTTCACTTCTTCAGGAAGATCACTGTTGCAGAATGAACTGACAAATGCGATGGTTTTATCTTCGAGTTCACCCAGCCCGGGTAAAACCCGTGCAGCAACATCCCATGCCCCGTCGTATTGGGTGGTGTAATAATTTCTCATGGTTTCAGAGGCCCAGGCGGTCCTGTTCGGGAAGTACCATGTCAGCAGGAATCGGATAGTTTTTGTTCCATGAGGGGGTAGCAGATCACTGACGGCAAGCGATGCCATGGGTTTATCAGAATCTGCATCCACCCTGTTTTCAAGCAGACCGTCGTTTGCAAAATCATCCCAATAGTCCAGCATAGAAGATCCCCATCCCTTGGGTGACCAGGCTGTCCGGAAAGAGATATTTTCTGATGCCGGAGTTACCAGTGCCATTTCTCCCCATTGGTCAGCCTTTGAATCTACCCCTTCAGAGGTGAAGAGTATTCCTTTCATGCCATTTTCTGCCCGGAATGCATTTTTATTTTTATTGGCTTTTCCCTGACTACCATCTTCCCCGATAAAATTCTGCATGTTACCGCATATGGAAAATGAAATTTCTTTTCCGGAAGTATTGGTCAGTTCAAAATCGATGACGGCCAAAGGCAGACTGCTATTGTCCACATCTCCGGGAATCAGGGGATTGAAAGATTTTATTCTTACGCTGACAGGTATCTGTGGTGTGCTGAGGCTCACCTGGCCGAAGGGATAGGCGGCTTCAAAAGAGGATTCTTTAAACCTTGGCAATCCATGGTTGGTGCCAACAGCCCCCGAGCTGCCCTCGTACTGGTACCAGGGGAGAGGCCCTTCGAGCAAGCGCGCCTCCTTCTTCCCCTCCACATCGGTATACAGGGTGAAAAAGGTGGAGTTCTCCCGTCCTGTACCTGGATTATATCCTTTGGCAGGGCGGTTCATGATCTCCACATCCTGGAAGTTTCCCCTGCCACCAAGGGAAATGGTGCCGGTACCAATTCCTCCTACCGGAAGGGCAATTTTCCATGAATGTTCCTGGTCGTATTTTTTCAGTACCGGCCACTCCTCGGAACGGGCATTTTTAGAGATGATGAGTCCAAAAAAAACAACAAGGGAAAATAGTGGTATAGTCTTCATGATAATCAGGTATACAGCCAAATTTAGCAATTTTCCCGGGGAAAACTTGTTTTTCTGCAATTTTGGCATCATAGTCCGGATGGATTAACTTACATCAAAAATGTAAATTGTAACTATTTACGACAAGTTTTTTGGAAAACTTCGATTCCGAAATACGTTACAGATCCGGAATTAGTTACAAAAGAGAAATTATCCTATTTTTATGAAAAAACCAGTTAGTCAGTTATGGCAAGAATAACAATTTTCCTACTTTTTTTGGTGCTTCCGGGCATCAGTACCCTGTCCGGTCAGGTACGGCAGGAGATAAGCCTTTCAGGAGCGGGATGGCGGGTCTGGCTTGACAGAACAGCCACCTGGCAAAATGATGTACTCTACTTACCGCGCACCCTCGATTTGTCGAAAGTGGTGTCAAATCCTCCTTCCTGCGGATGGGATGGATTATACAGCGAAAAAGGTATTTCGGGAAAGGTGCCGGGCACTTTTGAAGAACTCTTTGGTAACGGGGACCCGCTCTGGCGTTACCACGGGGTGGGCTGGTTCACCAGGGAAATATCCGTCCCGGAAGAGTGGAAGGACAAAACGGTAATGCTGAACATTGAAAAGGCAAGGCTCCGGATTGAGATTTATATCAACGAAGTTTTGGCCGGATATGATATCATTGCTGAAACGCCTTATTCCGCCGACATTAGTTCGTTCCTGAAACACGGGCAATCCAACAGGATCGCCATCCGGGTGACCAATCCCGGGGGGCAACGGGGCTGGAACGATTCTCCGGTAACTGAATGGGGAAATCAGAAACTCTGTCCGGGACATGATTTTGGAGGACTGGGCAACGTTTCTCTTGTGGTCACCGGAAATTGTTACATCAGTGATGTTTTTATAAAGAACCTTCCTCCTGCCAAAGCAAACAACATAGAATTACGGGTTGAAATCAGCAATAAGAAACCGCGGCCAAATAACCTGAAGGTAGAGACTGAAATTTTTCCCTGGCCTGATGGTAAGATCATTTTCTCAAAATCATGGGATTTAAAGCTGAATGTGCAGGATGCATTTACCCTGGTAGAAAAGATGGCAGTCCCTGAGGCTGAAATCTGGGATGTAGATTCACCCAATCTCTATTTTTGCAAGGTGAAAATCTCGGGAGAAGGGGTGTCCGATGAGGTTCAGGTTCGTTTCGGGTTTCGTGTTTTCGAAGTAAAAGCGAATGGTGAAGGAAAGGAGAATTTTTACCTGAATGGCAACCGGATTCGCATCCGCTCCGCCATCGACTGGGGATATTACTGGCAGACCGGTTTTTATGCCACTGATGAAATGGCCCGTAAGAGCGTGGAGAATGCCAAAGCCATCGGTCATAATGGCATCAGTTTTCACCGGCGCATCGGCGAACCTTTGGTCATGAAATATGCCGATGAGCTGGGTTTGCTCATTTACGAGGAGCCCGGGGGTATGCAGGGAATCTCTGAATTGAGAACCCCATCCTGGATCATGAACACACCTGAACATCAGGCTTATTTTGCCGCCAATACCATGCCGGAGAAGTTTCACCGGATGGTAATCCGGGATCGTAACCATCCTTCCGTGGTGGTCTGGAGTATCGTCAATGAACAAACCACTTACGATTACATTCATAAGAAAATTTTTGAAGAAACCTGGAAGTCAGACAATTCCAGGCTCCTCGTCAATCAGTCGGGCGGGCATTACGGCGATGCCTCCGGACCTATTCCACACATGCGTCCCTATGAATTCCGTCCTCGGCTGGATTATATTGATGACCATACCGTTGATGCCAAATCGCGTTTCCAGGAGAGTGATTTGTTTTCTCATGAGTCGGGAAATGACAGTTCCATCATTTACTGGGGGGAAGTTCGGTGCTATTGCGGCCCGGATAATTATTACCTGTTGGCTAATCCGGAGAATAAACAAGGTTACGATTATACATCATGGGAAGTCATGGGCAAAAAGACCGAAGCTTATTTCAAACAGAACGATTTTTCAAGGCATCCGACTATTAAAAGTCCGGCGGATTTAAGCCGGGAGGCAGGGCGTGGTCTGATGTACATCAACGGACGTCTGAGTCAGGCCATCCTGTCAGACAATACCAACGACGGGTATGCCATCAACGGCTGGAGCGGAGCGGATCAGAATCTGGGTGACGATATGCTGGCGTGGTATTCTGCCATAAGCGATGAGGGCCGCAACCTGAAAGGCCCGGCTCCGGATTATAACTTCTGGATAAGGGGTTTGCAAATTACCGCGCGCCGGATGAATGGCAAATATTTTGAGCCGGGAGACACCGTCCGCTTCAGGATCGGACTGATCAATGAAAACAAGATTCCTCCGGGAATATATCAGTTGGATATCCGGGTTACCGACGGAATGGACCATCTCACCGGGTACCGGTTACAAAAGGAAGTGAGAGTGAATGGCGGAGATGACTATGCCCAAATTTTCGTCAATGAGTTGCAAATCATCATGGAGAAGAGCTGGAACGCAGGCTACATTACCCTGAATTGCAACTTGTTGAAAGATGGGAAAGTGGTGGCAGAGGGTAAGGAACAGGTATTGCTGAAAAACCGCTCCTCCTGGCAGGACCATCTTTCACAACAGAAAATTCTTACGCTGAATTGGAAAGCGGCGGAGTTGGCATTACAAGAAGCCGGAATTGTCCTTCCGGCATTTTCACCGGCCTTGAAAACTGATTGTATTCTGGCAGGAAAAGTAATGAATGAGAATACATTCATACTCGTTCTGAAACAGGTGAAAGCCGGAGCAGTCCTGATCGTGAAATTCGACTCCGCATGGGCAGAGTTACTTTATAACCAAAAAATTCTGAAATCCAGTGTAACTGATTGGGGAGGTGTCCAGAAACCCTACTGGAACGGGAACGGTTGGGGATATATTGACCTGTTGAGCCAAAATATTGCCGTTCCGTCAGGGTATACCATAGGAACCAACAGTTGGGAGGCCAATTCTGATCCGGTTGGATTCGAGCCTTTTGAAAGCAACTTTCCGCAGAAATCGCACGGCGCTTTCTTTTTCCGGCCTGGTAATCTCTTTACCCTTCTGGGCGAAATAGTTTATGGGAAAGGAAAGATCATTCTGGCTCCTTCCTATCCGGTGGATGACAATGAGGCATTTAACGATATGATCTTTTTTGGGTTGATTATATCAAGCACTAAAAACCTGTCTGAACAATGACACTGCTCTGTGTCGGAAACGTTTCCGTTAAAAGAAAACGTTTCCGAACCCGATTTCAATTCTTACATGCAATACCTTAGAAAAAAATATCCACCTTTGGTTAAATTTCATATTAATGTTTTTTAAACCAATAGATTATGCCATGAAAAAACTGTTTATAATTTGTTTTACACTCCTGCTGATTACTCAGGCTTATGCACAGACAAGCGAAAACTCTGTCGCATTAACGCAAAACGAAATCCGGATGCAGTGGTGGAAAGATGCCAAATTCGGCATGTTCATCCATTGGGGAATATACTCCGTTCCTTCCGGCAAGTGGGGCGACAAAACCACCTATGGTGAGTGGATCATGCATTCGGCAAAAATTTCCAGAGCCGAATATTCCGCATTGGCCAAACAATTCAATCCCACCGGTTTCAGAAGGTACCAGAGGATATTCCTGAAACCGGTTTCCAGGCTATCTTTCCGGATATGGGATTCCAAATCCGCAAAGAATGCGAACCGGTTGGCCTGCTCATAAAACACCCTGGCCGGAGCATTCCTGGCAA
>CAYMJH010000004.1:0-6828 GCA_964390385.1 uncultured Bacteroidales bacterium
ATCATGACGGTTCTCTTCCTTACCTGGCCGCTTTTATGGCCCTCGACGGATACCTTTATGTTGTTGAGCACAAGGTTTTAAGGGATAAACATGTTGTTGCCGGTCCCGACGGAATAAAAAAATACCCGACGCCGGTTGTTCGTTTTAAAGACCTTGTCGGGCCTTCCATCTCCACTCCGATTGTTACCGGCAACACGATTGTTGCAGCCGGCTATAACGGATTGAAGCTTTACAGCTATGACAAGGATCTTCGGTTTGCCAAAACCGACAGTTTTGCCGGTCCCTTTGAAGCCACACCCGTGGTGCATGACCGGAAGCTTTATGTTGCCTGCCGGGATGGTTATTTATATTGTTTAGGTAAATAACCTTAAAATATTGGCGTATTTTAATTTATTTATTAAATTAGAATCTTTTTAAGTCTCATTGATCCATGCCTTACAAAGAAAAGAAAGTGGAGAAGCTTTACTATTCCATCGGCGAGGTAGCCCGGATGTTCAATGTAAATGCCTCGCTCATCCGCTTCTGGGAAAAAGAGTTCGACATCATTAAACCCAAAAAGAACAAAAAGGGGAACCGGTTTTTTACCCGGCAGGACATTGAAAACCTGAGTCTCATATTTCACCTGGTGAAGGACAGAGGTATGACACTTGCCGGAGCAAAGAAGAAGCTAAAGGAAAACCGCGAGGACACCATCAACAACTTTGAAGTGGTCAGGACCCTTACCGAAATAAAGAACGCATTGCTGGAGATCAAGGAATCGTTATAGAAACCGGTTGCATGAGATTGTCGGAGATAATAGCAGCCTTTGAAGAGCTTGCACCGGAAGCCTACGGGGAATCTTATGACAATGCCGGACTGGCGGTTGGAAATCCGCAGGACGAGATCAGCGCAGCCCTTCTCACCATTGACGTAACGGAAGAAGTTTTGGATGAGGCCGTTGCAGAAAAGGCAAACCTCATCATTTCACATCATCCGCTGATTTTTTCCCCGTTGAAAAGCATCACCGGAAAAACGAGCGCGGAGCGAATCCTTCTTAAGGCCATTCATAAGGGAATTGCGCTTTTCTCTGTTCATACCAGTCTCGACAATGTATTTGAAGGAGTCAGCCGCAAGCTGGCCGGAAAGCTTGGGATCATGAATCCCCGGGTTTTATCGCCGGTATCAGGGGAACTCCGTAAACTGGTGACTTTCGTTCCCGTTGATCATGCCGACCGGGTCAGGCTGGCGCTGTTCGATGCCGGGGCCGGGCATATCGGGAACTATGATCAGTGCAGCTATAACCTGGAAGGCATGGGCAGCTTCCGCGGCTCTGATGCCAGCCACCCTTTTACCGGGGAGAAGGGAAAGCTGCATTTTGAAAAAGAGATACGCATTGAAACCGTTTTTCCCAAAGCATTGCAGACAGCGGTAGTCGCTTCGCTCCTTGCAGCCCATCCCTATGAAGAGGTGGCCTATGATATTTATCCGCTCGAGCTTACCTATCCGCTGGCTGGCACAGGAATGGTCGGGGCGTTGGAAACCGGGACTGACCTGGCCGGTTTCCTGTCACTCATCAGGGAACGCCTTTCATGCAAGGTCATCCGTTATTCGGGAGAACCAAGGGGACAGATAAAAACCGTGGCCTGCTGCGGAGGCAGCGGATCTTTTCTGATCCCGAAGGCCATTGCTTCCGGCGCTGATGCTTTTATTACCGGGGACATTAAGTACCACCAGTTCCTTGATGCGGCAGATCAGCTGGTATTGATTGATGCCGGCCATTTTGAAACCGAACAATACACGATTGAAATATTTTATGAATTTCTTTTAAAAAAATTCCCTAACTTTGCCATCCGATTTTCAAAAGTGAACACAAATCCGATAAAGTATTATTAGAAATGGCAGAATCAAAAAAAGCAGTTGCCGAAGTTGCAGAACTTCCCGTTGAGGAGAAACTGAGGGCATTATTCAAGCTTCAGCACATAAATTCAGAAATTGACAAGATCAGGACCCTCAGGGGAGAACTTCCGCTTGAAGTGCAGGACCTGGAAGATGAGATTGCCGGCCTGCAAACCCGTATCGATAAATTGCAGGAAGAGGTTAAGAGCTTTGAAACGGCAGCTTCCAATAAAAAAACTGAAATCAGCGCCGCCAAAGAACATATTAAAAAGTACAAGGAGCAGCAGAATAACGTACGCAATAACAGGGAGTTTGATTCTTTGTCAAAAGAAATTGAATATCAAACGCTTGAGATCGAGTTGTGCGAAAAAAGAATCAAGGAATTCCACGCCCAGGTGAAAGAAAAAAATGATATGATCGATGAATCAAAAAAGAAGCTGGAAGAGCGGAAAAATGACCTGGAATCGAAAAAGGGCGAACTGGAGGAAATCACTTCCGACACGCAGAAAGAAGAAGAGGTGCTGATGAACGGCCGGCTCGAATACGAGAAGATGATCGAAGAAAGGCTGCTCACCGCCTATAAAAAGATCAGGAAAAATGCGCGGAACGGGCTGGCTGTAGTATCGGTCGAACGCGATGCCTGCGGAGGATGTTTTAACCAGATCCCTCCCCAGCGCCAACTCGATATCCGTTCGCGCAAAAAGATCATTGTGTGCGAATACTGCGGCAGGATCCTGGTTGACAAAGACATTGTGGAAGATGAGAAAAAATAGGTCTTTCAGTAAATTAACCTGACGACCATTGTTTTCAGGTAAATTTGTTATCTTTGTTAGGATTTGAAATTAATCGGATGTTAAAGCGAATATACCTGCCGGTTGTTGTATTGCTGGTAGCCCTGCCCACTGTTGCACAGCAATGGAAGATGTTGCGTTATGAGGTTGCCCTGGGCGTAGGCTCCACGAATGTTTATGGTGACCTGGGCGGAGCACCGGATGCAACCAATCTCCTTTTTATCAGGGATATAACCTTCAGGAATACCCGGCCGTCCATATATACTGCCCTTCGCTATAAGATCGATCCCAGGATGTCGTTGAAATTTAACCTCATTTACGGCTACAGCCGGAATGCAGACTTCAATGGTTCGAGGAACGAAATGCGCGATTTCATTTCTGTCACCAACCTGTTCGAAGGATCGGCCCAGTATGAATTTTACCTTTTGCAGGAAGAACGCCGGCTGAAATCCGCCGCTATGTTCAACCGAAGGGGCATGATCAACAATTATTCCACCTTCGGGCTCTATGTTTTTGCAGGGATTGGCGGAGTAGCTTACTGGTCAGAACTGGAAGCGGAACGCCGTCCGTTCGACACATACAAACCTGAGCCCGGATTTACCCTTTCCCTGCCCATAGGGGCCGGGATCAAATATGTTCTGAGCGACCAGTGGATGCTGGGCTGGGAACTGGGTTACCGGCACACGATATCGGATTTCCTCGACGGGATACAGACTCCCTGGTCAAACAATACAGATGTATACTGGGTCAGCACGCTTAACCTGAGTTACCGAATTCCCACCTCCCGCAAGGGTATCCCGATATTTATGGACAAGCAATGGCGCCGGGCAAGATTCTGATAGCTTAATACCCCTCTCTGTTTTAACATTTTTTATTACTTTTTTATAATTTTACGCGCTAAAAATCTGTTATTTTGCGTTACTATGTAACATCAACATCTGCCTGCAGAATGCGAAGACTATTGATCCTGGCAATGCTGCTCCCGGGCATGCGGATTGCCGCGCAACGCCATGCAAATTTCGGCATCATCGGCGGCATTTCCTATTACATGGGAGACATCAATCCCAGCCGGCATTTTTATAATCCGGCCCCGGCCCTGGGTCTGATTTACAGGGTAAATATCAATCCGCGCTTCGCAGTTCGCGGAAATGCCTATTATACCACCGTCAGCGGAAGCGATCATGATTTTCCCGAACTCCTGCATCCCGATCGTCCCTATGAACCTGTTACCTTCAGCACTTCATTGCTCGACCTGAACCTTCAGACCGAGTTCAATTTTCTGCCTTTCACCCCCAATATCGGCAGATTCAATTATACTCCCTATGTCAGCGCAGGGCTGGGCTTTACCATGGCACTATCATCGGGGACAGGTACCAATCACCACCTTACCCTGCCCTTTGGCATAGGAGCCAAACTCAACATCTCAAAGAAAATCAGCACAGGTGTTGAGTGGAGCTTCAGAAAGGCTTTTTCTGACCTTGTCGACGGGCAGGAGAATCCGACCGGCGTTCAGTCGCTGATCCATAACAATGACTGGTATTCCTACATGGGTATTTTTATTACCTATAAGTTTCTTAATTTTGCCGCAGATTGTCCTGCCTATGACTAAAGACACACAAAAAAATGCCAAGGAACTGATTGACAAGCAAAGGCTTCCCCGGCATATTGCCATTATCATGGACGGCAATGGCCGTTGGGCCCAGAAACGCGGCAACAAGAGGATATTCGGCCACAGGAATGCCGTGGCCGCGGTAAGGGACACCGTTGAAGCATCTGCTGAACTTGGGATCCGTTACCTCACCCTGTATGCCTTTTCAACCGAGAACTGGAAGCGACCAAGAACGGAAGTTGATGCACTGATGTCGCTGCTGGTCTCAACCATGAACTCGGAAACCAAAACGCTTATGGATAATAATGTGAGACTTTTATCCATAGGCAACATAACGGTTCTTCCCCCGAACGTGCAGGATCAGCTGAGACAGACCATTGACCTTACCCGGCAGAATACAGGGCTTAACCTGGTGCTGGCCCTCAGCTACAGCTCACGCTGGGAAATTGTTAAAGCCGTGCAGGACATCGCAAGGCATATCGAAACCGGGAAGATCCGTGCCGACGATATCGGAAACAGCTTGTTCGAACAATATCTCAATACGGCCGGAATGCCTGAGCCGGAATTGCTGATCAGAACCAGCGGAGAATACCGCCTGAGCAATTTCCTGCTGTGGCAGATCGCCTACACTGAACTGTATTTTACCAAAACACTATGGCCCGACTTCAGAAGGGAACACCTGTATGAAGCCTTGATCGATTATCAGCGCAGGGAAAGACGATTTGGAAAAACAACCGAACAATTGCATGAAAACCTGAAAACTAACAGCTAGCATCCCGATGAAGAAGATTATCGCCTTATTCCTTGCTTTTGCACCTCTCATGGCATCCTTTTCACAACCGGCCGACAGCACCCGGATAATTTTTGTCGACTACAGCATACCCAAAGACTATATCATTGCCGATATCACGATAACCGGCGTAAGATACCTGCAGCCGGCTTACCTTGTGAATATCTCCGGATTGGCCATAGGCCAGGAAATTTCCGTTCCCGGCGAAGCCATTACCAATGCCATTGACAAGTTCTGGGAATTCGGACTTTTTTCAGATGTCAAAGTGCTGCTGAAAAAAACCGAAGGACTCAATGCTTATATCGAAATTCAGCTCACCGAACAGGCCAGATTGACCAAAGCCAGAATTCACGGCGTTAACAAATCGGAAACCACTGACCTCGAGGAATTGATCAAGCTTAAACCCGGCAGTCAGGTAACCGACAACGTCATTAATACCACCAAAACCGCCATACGCAAGCATTATGCAGAAAAAGGCTTTTACAGCTGCGACATAAGGATCGTTCAGAAAGCAGATACCGTAGGTATCAACAAGGTTTTCCTGGATATCTATATTGACAAAAAAGACAAGATCAGGATTTCCGGGATCACGTTCACCGGGAATACGGCTTTCGAGGATAAGAGGCTCAGGCGGGTGATGAAAAAGACCAAGCAGGTAAGCGCGAATTTCTTCAAGCCTTCCAAGTTCATCGAAAAAGAATACAAGGAGGACAAGGTAAAGCTCATTGACTTTTATAACGAGCACGGATACCGTGATGCAAAAATCCTTGAAGATCCGTTGACCTCTTCGGCGGAAAACAGACTGGCCCTGGAGATCAGGCTTGAGGAAGGGAAAAAATACTATGTCCGCAATATCAACTGGGTCGGCAACACCAAGTACCCGGCCGACATTCTGAACCGTGTCCTGGGCGTGAAAAACGGTGAGATCTATGATAAGAAAAGAATCGAGGAACGACTTTTTTCTGATGAAGATGCCATCACATCCCTATACATGGATGAAGGTTATCTGTTCTTCTCCGTTGATCCGGTGGAACTCAACATCATTGAAGATCCCAATGCGGACAATTCCTCTAACTGCCCTGAGAATCGGAAAGACTATTTCCGAAAACTGGCCGAACGGCTCAAACTGGCAAAACCCCTCCCCGGTTGCCCCGGCGATTCAATAGACCTGGAGATGAGAATATCCGAAGGCACTCCTGCCACCATCAACAGGGTGATCATAAAAGGCAACACCAAAACCAATGAACATGTGGTTCGCCGTGAACTCCGGACCCGGCCGGGTGAACTTTTCAGCAAATCGGATATCATCCGTTCCGTTAGGGAGCTGGCAACCCTTGGTCATTTCAATCCCGAGAACATCAGCCCCAATCCCATTCCCAACCTGGCCGACGGTACCGTAGACATCGAATACAACCTCGAGGAAAGGGCCAATGATCAGCTTGAAGTATCAGGAGGCTGGGGAGGATACGGATTTGTAGGCACCGTTGGCATCCGCTTTTCCAATTTCTCCATCCGGAACATACTGGATCCCGAAGCCTGGCGTCCCGTGCCTACCGGCGACGGACAATCGCTCTCCATCAGGGCACAATCAAACGGGAAATACTACCAGGCCTATAATCTCTCCTTTATGGAGCCCTGGTTTGGCGGCAAAAAACCCAATAATTTCTCGGTTTCATTCTATCACACCATTACAAAAAATTATTATACCACTCAATCCATCGCAACGGATGATGACTTTTTTAAGATTTACGGAGCCTCTATAG
>CAYMJH010000004.1:6838-46849 GCA_964390385.1 uncultured Bacteroidales bacterium
GCTGAAATGGCCCGATGACTTTTTTATTCTTTCCACGGAACTGGGCTACCAGCGGTATCATCTCAACGACTGGCCGTATTTTTTTATCAGCACGGGGTTTTCCAATATCTTGAGCTTCAAGACGACCGTTACACGCAGTTCGCAGGACCAGATGATCTTTCCCCGGAAAGGATCGGTGTTCTCACTGGGCCTTGCGGTTACTCCTCCCTTCTCTGCTTTCAAAAAGGATAATTTCTGGATCCTTACCGATGCGGAAAAGAATGCCGCGCGCAATGATGTGCTGTCGGAGAACCCTGAGGCATCGGAGTCTGATATCGAGGCAGCCATAGAGTCACTGAATGATACTGAGAAATACAAATGGATAGAATACCATAAATGGTCCTTCAGCGGAACCTGGTACACCAGCCTGGTCGGCAACCTTGTTCTCGCTGCCAAGGCTGAATTCGGATACCTCGGTTTTTTTAACCGGGACATCGGTTCCTCTCCTTTTGAGAAATTCCGCGTAGGCGGCAGCGGAATGTACAGCTACAACCTGTATGGCGCCGATATCATCGCCCTCAGAGGATATGAGGAAGGATCGATTACCCCCAAAAATGCCAAGAGTATCGACAACGGCAATGTGTATTCCAAGTTTTCGGTGGAAATGCGGTATCCCGTCTCTCTGAATCCGTCGGCAACCATATACGGCCTGGCCTTTTTTGACGGAGGCAATGCCTGGCAGCATATAAGGGAATTCAATCCTTTCGTCATGAAGCGCTCGGTTGGCGTGGGTATCCGGGCATTCCTGCCCATGTTCGGCATGCTGGGCGTTGACTGGGGATACGGTCTTGACCAGCAATGGGATGAACCCGGTAAACTTCGCCACGGCAGCGAATTTCATTTCATCATGGGACAGCAGTTTTAAAGTTTGAAAGTTTGAAAGCTTGAAGGTATACAGGTTTACAGATTTACAGATTTTCAAGTTGACAGGTTTACAGATTGACGGATTAACATAGTAACAAAATCATATTTACCGGGGTGTTTGGTATCAAATTTGAAAGTAACCCAGGTGGACATATTAGTAACTTCTTAATAGCTGGAATTATGAAAAAAATAGTTTTGCTGCTGACCGGACTGTGCGTCAGTGTTTTAATGGCTGTTGCCCAAAAATATGCTTTCGTGGATACCGAATACATACTGAACAACATACCCTCCTATAAAGCGGCTAAGGAACAGCTGGATAAGGTATCGCAGGACTGGCAGAAGGAAATTGAGGCCAAATATGCAGAGATCGAGCAGATGTACAAGGATTACCAGGCCGAAAGGGTATTGCTGGCTGAAGATATGCGGAAAAAGAGGGAAGACCTGATCGTGAACAGGGAAAAAGAGGTCAAAGAACTCCAGAAGAGTTATTTCGGTCAGAGCGGCGCTCTCTTCAAAAAGAGGCAGGAACTGATACAGCCCATCCAGGATGAGATCTATAAAGCCGTTAAGGATCTTGCCACGGAAGGCGGGTATGCCGTGATTTTTGACACCTCGAGCGGCCCGTCCATGATTTATACCAATCCGCGTTATGATATCAGTGATGAGGTATTGCAAAAATTAGGATATAAGAATTAATTGTTTACATTTGTGGCAGAAAAAAAATAGATTATGAAAGTATATGTTAAACTTCTGCTGGTTATAGCCATCGTGGCATTCGGTAATACCGTGATGGGCCAGAATGCAATGAAACTGGGCCATATCCGGAGTGATGAACTCTTTGCCGCAATGCCTGAAAGCGACACGGCGCAGAAAAAACTGGAAGCCATTGCCACGCAATATGAAGAAACCCTGGAACAATTGCAGGTTGAATTCAACAAGAAATACGAAGAATATACCAAGCTTGCCCAGGATGCAACCGTTGGGGAATTGATCCTTCGCACCAAAGAAGAGGAGTTGCAGACCCTGCAACAACGGATCCAGAGTTTTCAGCAGGAAGCGCAGAATGAGATAGCCAGGAAGAGGAGTGAGCTTTTCAAGCCTATCCAGGATAAAGCGCTGAAAGCGGTTAATGATGTTGCAAGAGAGAACGAATTTACCTATATCTTTGATATGGCTGTAGGAACCATCGTGTTTGCCGCAGACAATACCATTGATATCCTGCCGCTGGTGAAGAAAAAACTCGGTTTGAACTGACAATTTCGGAATCTATATGTTGGAGCCGGTTCTGTAAAAGGGGCCGGCTTTTTTTATTGGGACAAGGGACGAGGGACCAGTGAAAAGTCAAAAACGAAAAGTGAAAAGTGAAAGAAAGCAGGCTACAGGCTACAGACTGTAAGACTAGCAGACCAGAAGACTAGCAGACTTTCCCTCCGTTTACCGTTTACCGTTTACTGTTTACTGTTTACCGATTACCGGCTTATAGACCACCGCTTTGTTATTTTTCCCGTCAATCTCCACTTTTATGGGTTGCTGAAAAGCAATATGTCGGATAGTATCCGATTCATACACAGCCGGCTGTGCAGCCAGGAAATCGACATTATAAATCCCGTCGTTCAGGTAAGGATTGATGGTCAGATAGCCTACGCCGAAGGTGGTCAGATTATGGAAAAAATGAGTCCCCTGCGAAGGATCGATCCGGTAATGCTCCAGTCCCGATTCCACGATAACCCTGGCAGCAGAGATCTGTGCCCATTTGATGGGCACGCCCAGCCAAGGATCACCCGATCCCCACCGGCCCGGTCCGATCAGAATATAATTCTGCCGGCCGCCGGATATCGCATTGTTGATTTTTTCCACTTCCAGGGCAATCTCTTTGTTGCGGGCCGGATTATAGGCATGGGGTTTTATGTACACAATATGGCTGATGGAATTATAGACACCGTTGCCCATAGCTTTTTCGGAATACAGGATGACGTCATCGGGATTAACCTTGTCAATCCTGAAATTAATATTTTGCTCATTGATTACGATAGGCCTGATCTGCAGAAAATTGAATATTTTCGGCTCTCCTTCAGGTGTATCAAGATTGGCGGCAAATTCGATCTCGATGGGATTATTCATGGCCTTCTGTCCCAGCCGGAGCAAACTGTCCAGTATTTCAGCCAGGGGGAATGAATGATACTGCAGGATATTGGCAAAGGTGATGATCTTTTTCCCGGGATAGTCAAAGGTATCGCGGATCATGTGGTTATCGAAATCATACACCGAAGAAACATGGCGCAGTGTCCCGTGACCCTCGGCATCCGTAATATTGAGCCTTACCAGGTTGATTTTGTCATCCGGCGAGGGTCTGAAACTGTCAGGATTCATGTCAAGGGCGAAGAAGTATTTCTGTGTTTCCCGAAGCGCCATCTCAGGATTGGAGAGCTGCAAAATTTTGGAAGGATACCGGGGAGAAAATCGCAACGCGGCTCCGCCCTCCACAATCAGTTTTCCCAGTCCGAATGCCACATTGGCAATCCCGTCATCGGGTTTTTCCGGACTTATAGGGTAGAAATTGATGGACCGTGCCACGCCGGCCAGGGTAGGATAAAAGTAATTCTCATAACGGTTTCCGCATACTTCCTGCAGGATGATGCCCATTTTTTCCTCGTCGATGATGTTGGAGGTGGCAGAAACGTATGCCTTGCTGGTTTTAAAATACACTGAAGCATAAACGCTTTTGATGGCAGTTTCGAGCAGCCTCAGCGACAGGAGCCTGTCTCTTGAGACCGGTATCATGTAGGTATTATAGATGCCTGCGAAGGGCTGATAATATGAATCTTCGAGCTTGCTCGAAGACCTTACCGCAATCGGGTTTCTGGCATGGGTCAGGATGGCTTCAAGGTCATCGTATACATAATCCGGCAGTCTCCCCCTGATAAAACGACTCAGCACTTCCTCATCCGTTTGAACCGACATGCCAATCTTATACAGGTCGTTGCTTTCCATGAACTCTTCGTAAACCTCGGTGCTAAGCACAATGGTACGGGGAATGGAAATGACCACGTCCCCGAACTTTTCATATAACTTTTCCTGCTGGATGATGGAATTAAAAAAAGCAAGCCCTCTTGCTTTTCCTCCCAGGGATCCGCCTCCGATACGGGAGAACCTGAGATATTCGTCATACACGTGCTTGTCAAATTGAGCAATGGTGCCAATGGCCTTGCTGGTGCGGAAACTAGATATGGCCCTGTAAATATATTTGCGCAGGTCATCAATGCATTTAAAATCCTCACTCTGGATCGGCTTAAATATCCTGGCAATCGGGAAAAGAGCCCGTGCATTGAGCCACTTGGAAATGTCATCGTGCTGGCCATGGTAAACAAGCACTTCATCAGGGATCTGCATGATCATCTGCTGTAATTCCTTCAGGTCAGATGCCACGGCAACCGGTTCAAGGGTTTTGGGATGCCGGAAAACAAATTCTCCGAAGCCGAAATTGCGGATGATATAATCCTTGACTTCAATGGAGAGGTTCTTTGAATGCTTATGCAGAAAACCCACACCCATTTCCTGTGCATGCTTCTCATAAGAAAGGTCGGAAGACTGCAGTAAAAACGGGATATTCTTGTCATCGGCTCTCACAAGCCTGCAGAATTCAATGCCGCCCATGAATTTCGGATCTTTCCGGCTGGCGGTTTTTTTAAAACTGACGTCGGAAATGATGCCCAGGATGTTTTTCTTGTACTTTTCGTAAACGGCAACCGCCTCGTCATAATGCTGGGCCAGGATCACCTTGGGACGTCCGCGGCGACGAAGCATCTTCTGGTGCTCATTCAGGGCTTCCTTCATGAACTCCATGGATTGCTGCAGCACAATCTGGTAAAGGTTTGGGAGGAAGGAAGATATAAAACGGATGGAATCCTCCACGATGAGAATGGCCTGAACGCCCACCTGCTGGATATCAAAATCGGCATTCCTCCGGTCTTCGATTAATTTGATGATAGCCAGCAGCAGATCGGCGTTCCCCAGCCAGCAAAAAACATAATCGATGGCACTGAGATCCTCATTTTCGAGTTTGAGCGAAACCTCACGTGAGAAATGAGTAAGAATGACAATGGGGATGGCAGGATATTTTTCCTTCAGCTGTTTAGCCAGCTCAAAGGTATCGTAATCCCCAATGCTGAGCATCTCAATGATCAGGTCGATGCGGTCGGTGTCGAGGATTGAAAAGGCTTTTCTGGCTGAGTCAGCGTGTACGAAAACAGGGGGATAACGAAGGTTAAGGGAGACATACTCGTTGAATATGTGTTCGTCTATGCGGCCGTCTTCTTCGAGCATGAAAAAGTCGTAGCTGCTGCAGATCACCAAGACCCTTCTGATCCTGTTCTGCATCAGCAGGTTGAAAGATGTATCGGAAAAATAATACGTGTCGATATTGTTCATGTCCAATTTCCGGGCCATGGTGATTTTTGTAAGTACTGCACTAAAATTACACAAAAAAGGGACAAGGGACAAGAGAAAAGGGACAAGGGACAAGGGACAAGGGACAAGCAGACTAGAAGACTAGCAGACCAGCAGACCAGCAGACTGCACGACTTTTCCTCCGATTACCGATTACTGATTACCGATTACCGTTTACCCTCTTCCCTTCCCTACCCTATCCTGAACGTGTTCCCGCTGGCCAGCAGATCATCAACGGATTTGATCAGCGATTTATGCTTCGCATGTTCAAGCTGGGTATACAATGCCTCATTGAATATAATGCTCTGGGTATTCCGGATAACGCCCATGGCTACCGGATATTCGGGAAGGATCATCCGGGCCAGCATATAATGCCGGGTATCGTCATGCTTGTATGCATCGTGTACCAGGATATCTTCCTTTCTTACGCCGTTTTCTCCTATTTTAACCACATAGAATTTGCTGCCGCTTTGCACAATGCCTTTTTCCTTGTTTTTACCAAAAAGCATAGGCTCCCCATGCTTAAGATACAGTTGATTATCATCCCGCAGGTTCTTATCGGCTATTTCAACATGGATATCATCATTGAAGATCACGCAATTCTGCAGCACTTCAACCAGTGAAGTCCCCTTATGCCGGGCGGCCTCGGTGAAAACATCCACCATCATATCCAGGTTGTTGTCGACAACCCTGGCGAAGAAGGTACCCTGCGCACCCATGGCCAGTTCGCCTGGCAGGAAAGGATCTTCGATAGTTCCGTCGGGAGAGGATTTGGTGACAGCCCCCCTGGGTGTAGTGGGAGAATATTGCCCTTTGGTTAATCCGTAAATTTTGTTATTAAAAAGCAATATGTTGATATCGAGATTTCTCCGGAGCAGGTGAATGAAATGGTTGCCGCCAATAGCCATGGAGTCACCGTCGCCGGTGATCAGCCATACGCTGAGTTCAGGATTGGCCAGTTTTATGCCGGTTGCTATGGCAGCCCCTCTTCCGTGAAGACCGTGAAATCCATAGGTGTTGATATAATAGGGGAATCGTGACGAGCATCCGATACCGGATACAAAGACTACGTTTTCGATTTTTTCCCCGCATGCGGGAAGAGCCCGCTGCACCGCAGCCAGTACGGCATGCCCGCCGCAACCGGGACACCAGCGCGCAGGTTTGTCCATTTTATAATCCTGGGCGGTTACAGAACAGTGATTGCCTTCGTAAGTCATGATTGCATTTCTTTAAGAATACCCTTAAATCTGATCTTCAGTTCAGAAATCAGGAAGGGAAGCCCCTGCACTTTGTTACACTGAAGATATTGGAAACGGGGCAGCTGGCTTCGCAGATATCCGGCGAATTGTCCCGTGTTGAGCTCACAAACGATAATTTGGCGAAATCCAGCGAAAACATCGGATGTATTGGAGGGCAAGGGATTAATGTAATTAAACTGCGTGAGGCTGATGCTGTGTTTTTCTTCCTGCATTTCTTTAACAGCCATATAAAGGGCTCCGTACGTTCCGCCCCAACCTACCACGAGCAGATCGCCTTTCTCCTCTCCCATTACTTTCAGCGGAGGGATCCGTTTGGCAACCATCCTGATCTTTTCAGCCCTGGAATAGGTCATGATCTCATGGTTGAAAGGATCATAGGATATCTCACCCGTCACATCCGCTTTTTCCAGTCCGCCCACAGCATGACGCAGGCCTTTCTGACCCGGCACGGCCCATCGCCTGGCGAGGGTTTCGGGATCACGGTCATATGGCTGGTAGGCAGGATCATCATCCTTCACCAGGGGAGGATGAATAGCCGGAAGGTCTTCAACCCTGGGGATCTTCCAAAGTTCAGAACCATTGGCCAGGTAACCATCCGACAACAAAATCACGGGAGTCATGTGTTCCATCGAAAGTCGTGCGGCCTCATAGGCAAAATCGAAACAGTCGGCGGGCGTTGAAGCTGCCAGTACAATGCAGGGGCTTTCTCCATGCCTGCCGTATAAGGCCTGGAGCAGGTCAGATTGTTCCGTTTTGGTCGGCAGGCCAGTGGAAGGTCCCCCGCGCTGAACATCAACCACAACCAGCGGAAGTTCGGTAATCACGGCAAGTCCGATCCCTTCACTTTTCAAAGAAAGACCGGGACCAGATGTCGAGGAAACACCCAGGCAACCTGCAAAAGAGGCACCAATTGCCGAACATACGCCTGCAATCTCATCTTCGGCCTGAAAGGCAATGGCTCCCAGGTTTTTCATCTTGGCAATTTCATGCAGTATTTCCGAAGCCGGCGTAATCGGATAAGATCCCAAATAGAGCCTGAGATTGGCTTTTTCGGCGGCAGCAAGCAGCCCCCAGGCAATGGCAACATTCCCGTTGATATTGCGGTATAGTCCGGGGCCTCTTTCGGCAGGCTTGACCTCATATACCGTGGCGATGGCTTCCAGCGTCTCCGCGTAATGATAACCGGCGCGCAGCACCTCGATATTGGCATCAACCAATTCCGGCTTGCTTTTGAACCGGTCGCGTAAAAATTGCTCTCCGATCTTTATATCGCGGTGGAACAACCAAAAAAGCAATCCAACCACAAATTGATTTTTGGTTTTGTCCGCAGTGCGGGCATCCAGGCCAAATTGCTTCACCACATCCCTTGTCATATCGGTTATTGGGGCTTTGATCACATTATAGCCTTCCAGTGTCCCGTCATGCAGGGGATCTTCAATGTATTCAGCCTTTTTGTAATGCCGGGCATCAAAATTATCCACATCGATGATAATGGTGGCGCCGGGTTTTATCCATTTCATGTTGGCCTTCAGTGCGGCGGGATTCATGGCTACCAGAACGTCGGCCTGGTCACCGGGGGTTTGCACCTCTTTATGGCCGATATGGACCTGGAATCCTGACACGCCGGCAATGGTTCCCTGGGGAGCCCTGATCTCGGCAGGATAATCGGGGAATGTAGCCAGATCGTTTCCCAGAAAGGCTGAAGCATCCGAAAACTGTGATCCGGTGAGTTGTATGCCATCGCCCGAGTCCCCTGCAAATTTTACTACCACAGCATCACGTTCAACGACTTTGACCTTCTTTTTCTTTTCAGACATCTTCCGTAATAAAAAGTTTGGTTCAATGCATGCTAAAATATAATCAAAGATTGCGCATATTATCATGATTTGGCATGATAAAAATCAAGCCTGACATCGCCAGGGCAAATCGTTGTGTGCCCCTGATGTTTCGCACTATCCCCACAACGAAACCTTCTCGAGCTTTATTTCCTCCTCGAAGAAGAGTTTTGATATGGCCTGGAAGTAATCGGTGAAATCCGAAACCAGGAATTTGCTGGCTCCCGAGGTCGCCGTATTTAACATGCCTTCATGGCTAAGGATCTTCCGCAAGTGGTTGGCAACGATCTTTGATGAATCGATGACATCTACAGTGAAATTGTAATATTTGCTGATCTGATTCCTGATAATGGGATAATGCGTGCAACCAAGCACCAGCGAATCAATATAGCTTATCTCGGGTTTTGACAGATAGGTGCGGATAATGGCATTGCTGATATCGTCAAAGATGAAGCCCTCCTCGATCATGGGAACAAACATGGGAGTTGCCAGGGATGAAACGGTGACATGCGGATTCAGCCTGATGATCTTGCTTACATAAGTGCCGCTGTTGATGGTGCCTTTGGTCCCTATCACCCCGATGCGTTTATATTTGTCCTGCTCCACCACGAATTCCACTACCGGATTAATCACATCGACAACCAGCGCCTGCTTGCCGGCCACCCTGATCACTTCTTCATAAGCATTGGCTGATGCTGTGTTACAGGCAATTACGATGACCTTGCAGGATAGTTCCAACAGGTACTCGGTGATCCGGGCCGAATAGGAGGCTACAGTCTCCTTTGATTTATCGCCATAGGGCAGATGGGCTGTATCCCCGAAATAAATGAGATTTTCACCGGGCAGCAATTGGTGTATTGCATTGGCTACTGTAAGTCCGCCGACGCCGGAATCAAAAATACCGACAGGATTATCATTCATTTGAAAAAATCTTTTGACTGATTCATGCGTTTTCAAAATTACGGAACAAAGGGGAAAGAAAAAAATGGAATACCGGATAAGGGGAGAGGTAAACGGTAAACGGTAAACAGTAAACGGTTAATTTTGAAAGTTGTGTCAATAATGCTTATGAATTAAAACCCATCCGACAGAATTTCGTATAAAAAACCGGTTAAACTTTCATCCCGGCAATTCAACAAAACAATAAAAACCAGCCTTATGATGACCCTCCGGAAGATATGCTTTTACCTGCTGCTAGGATTCTTGCTGCATTGTTTCACCGGATGCGGCGCCGAAAAAGAAGCAGCGGAAAGACGCAACCTGATGATGCCAAAAAAATCGGAGCAACCCAGGAACAGCAGTAATTACAGGGAACCGGCAAAGAAGAAAACCTATAAAGCGAAAGCCAGGAAAAAGAAGAAAACGAAAAAGCTGTTCTGAACCGCAAACCAAAGTGTCTTCGCCGGTGTTTTCGCAGGCTATTGCATCTAATCTCCCCGCAACGAAAAAATGACAGGCACCGTATAACTGACTTTCACCGGATGGCCGCCCTGCATGCCCGGTTTCCAAAGAGGCGATGAGGTTACCGCACGCAAGGCTTCCGCATCGATACGGGGCTCAGCCGAACGGATGATCCTTGCATCGGTCAACCTGCCCGTTTCATCAATGATAAAGCTCAGCACCACCCTGCCTTCAATTCCCGCTTCGGCAGCGGCAGCCGGATAGACAATGTTTTCCTGAATGTACTGCAAAAACCGGTTGACATCCCCATTCAAAAAGGACGGCATTTCTTCCACCATCAAAAAAGCTTCTGTTTCATGAGCTTCAACGGGCCCTGCCTCATCCTGTCCGGTCAATACAGCTTTGCTTTTTGCATAAGCGGATTGCTCAGCCCTGGTGCCGGTTGTAGCCGGAGAGGCTGCCCTGGCAGTTTTTAAAGCCTTTGAGCCATGAATGACTACGGAATCTGTTAGAATTTCGGGTAATGCCTCAGCGGACTCAGGTAACTCCGCAATATCCATAATAGCCTCTGCATCAGCCTCAGCAGGTTCTATAAGCAAGAGTTCTTCTTCCTTTACCTGGGTTGATGTGCCGGCCGGAATCCTTTCATCCGTTTTCTTTTCCTTCATGACGGCCGGTTTCTTCACCGCCGGCGATGAATATTCCGCCTGGGGCTGTTCAGCAGGGCGGGTGGATTTTTCTTCCGGCCCGGCAGCAGAATCAGGGACTGCCTGAGCCAGGGTTTTATCGGTCATCATTTCGCGCTGCTTAAGCAGCAGGAATATCCCGGCAAGCAATATGACGGTTGCGGCAACGGAAAAAAGCGAAACCATGGATCTTTCCTTTTTCCCGGTTTTCCGGTGGATCTTCAGAAACCGCTGATGCAACTGCCGGTTCAGATCGTGAACATGCGGCATGATCCTTTCGGGCCTGCCATGCTCACGGTACCCGCTGACTGCATCGGCACACAGCTCACAGCCTGCGATGTGCAGTTCGGCCAGCTTTTTTTCTTTCGCATCAAGCCCGCCCTCAATATACAGGGTCAGGCCCCGGCTCGACAGGCAGCCCGAGGGTGTGAACAAGTCTTTTATGTTATCACTTTTTACCATCCGGGTTCAGTAAATAGGTTTTAAGGTTCCTTTTGCCGTTTTGAATGTGGCTTTTGACCTCGTTCATGGAATAGCCGGTTTCCAGCGCAATTTCCTTATAGGTTTTGTTTTCAATGTACATCATTCTTATGCATTCAGCCTGCCCGGGCACCAGCGATGCAATGGCCTGCTGTAACATCTCATCACTTACCGTTGAATCATTTTCTTCCATAAGATGCCATGCCGGGTCAAATTCCACACCTTCCTGCCGGAAATCATTCATTAATCTTTCCTTTAACCGCAGTGAGGTTCCGTCTTTTCTGATCTCCATCAGGCAGTAATTGCGGGAGACACTGTAGAGCCAGCTTTTGAAATTGTGCACCTCATGCACAGCCAGCTTCACGAACAATTCCTCAAAGATCTCCATCACGGCATCTTTGCACCGGTCTTCGTTCTTCAGGTATTTCAGGCATACCCCATAGACCAGGTGAGTGTACCGCTCGAACAGCCTGCCAACAATGCCCATATCTTTTGTCTTCCGGTACAAAGCCACCAGTGCTTCATCGCTGTCATCCCGCACAGCCAGCACCGGCTCATGGTTTCGTCTGATCTTAAGGAACAAGTTTCAGCCTATTTGCAGGGCAAGTTATAACAAAAATCATTCCCGTGCGAATGGCAGGCACAAACAATATCCGGTTGAAAAGGAAATAATGAAAAATAGGATCCGTAAATTATTGTAACCGTCAGTATCAATCAACGTAAAAAAAGATAATTTTATTGGTAAGTGAAGTTTAACAAAAACACCCACCATCATGAAACTAAAGTTTTTGCTCCTGTCACTCTTTATTTTTCCCCCGTTATCCGTAATGAACGGGCAACCCGCGCCGGCACGTTATGGCAAGATCGACAGGGCCGATCTTGAAATGAAAGTCTATGCCCCCGATACCACAGCCGAGGCCTTAATTCTGTGCGACTACGGTGAATTCAATCCCAACACCCTTGAGTTTAACCGGTTATTGAGAATAAAAGTACTTAAAAAAGAAGGATCCGGTATTGTCAACCGGGGTTTTTTCATTGAGGGCACAAGTGCCATAAAAGGATGTACCTACAACCTGGTGAACGGTGAAGTGGTCGAGAGCAAATTAAAGAATGAATCCATATTCAAGGAACGCGTCAGGGAAGACCGTTACCGTTACCGCATCACCATGCCTGATGTCAGGGCCGGTTCGGTGGTTGAGTTTCAGTATTCATTTCCCGGGTTGCCTCTGGAGTGGCGGTTTCAGGACAGGGTCCCGGTTCGCTGGAGCGAACTCCGTATCACCGATTCTCCCTATATCACTTTCCAGAAAGTATTTTTCGGATTTGAGCCCCTGTATATAAGCCAGGCCGGTCGTTGGGCAGGAAAAGACATGCCGGCTTTACGCCAGGAGCCTTATATGAATTCGCTGAACAATTATCTCGCCAAAGTTGAGATTGAGCTCTCGAATGTTATGATACCCGGATATACAAAGTTTTTCACCTCATCGTGGCATGCCGTTAACGATTATTTGCTTAAACATCCTAATTTTGGTGTGATCACAGGAATGGCCCTGTTTTTGTCGGAAGATGTCAGGGCGATCAAAGAGCTTAATTTGCCGGAGATTGAACAGATGAAAGCCGCCTGCGACCTGGTTAGAAAGAAAGTCAAATGGAACAATGACGAATCACTTCTAACAACTGGCGACCTGGGCACCGCATATAGAAAAGGATCGGGAAATTCAGCCGATGTAAACCTCATCCTGGTGCAGCTTTTGAAAAAACTCGATTTTGAAGTCTTCCCGGTTGCCCTCAGCACCCGCGAAAACGGCATTATTTCACCCTCCTTTCCCACCATCGACAAGCTTAATTACGTGATAGCCGGGGTGAAATACAACGGGAAGCACTATTTCTTCGACGCCACCGAGCCCTGTCTGCCGGCCGGCATGCTTCCCTTCCGTGCATTGAACGGGAGGGGCCGTATCATTGATGTTGAACATTCCGATTGGGTTGACCTTTCTGCCAATGCCGAACAGAAAGAAACGGTGTATTATGATCTGAAACTGAATGAAACCGGCGAGATTAACGGCGTCGTAAATTATACCAACACTGATTATGAAGCCTATTATTTCAGGAAAAACTATAAAAGCTATAACAGCCAGGACGAATATATCCGCGAAATAGAAAGCAATTATCCGGGCACTTCTGTTCTTTCAGCTTCGTTTGAAAACCTGGACAGCCTGGATAAGCCTGCCATGGAGAAATATGAGGTATCCCTCACCGGGTACACCGATGTGATCGGCGACATGATCAGCATCAACCCGATGCTGATGGAAAGGCAGGAAAAAAATCCTTTCAAAATGGACACCCGAAAATATCCCGTTGACTATGGTCATAATATAAAAAGCCGTTATATCCTGAAACTCCAGCTTCCCGAAGGGTATGAGGTCACGGATATGCCAAAACCGTGCAATATAGTGTTACCTGACAAGTCAGCCCGGTTCACATACCAGGCCCTGCTCAGCGGAAATACCGTGCAACTGAACGCCAATTTTGAGATCAATAAAACGGTTTTTGTCGAAACAGAATACCACCTGCTTAAAGAATTTTATAACCAGGTGATAGCAAAACAGGCAGAAGTGATCATGCTGAAAAAGAAGACCTGAGCTTATAATATCTTGGTTATCTAAAAACGCCCGCAATTCACAAATATAAACCCCAGGTTATGTTCAAAAGAAGTTTAGGAGCTTTTATGCTGGCAGTTGCATTACAGGCAATATCCACAGCCAAGGAATTCAAATATCCTGTAAGTGATATACCCGACAGCCTGAAGACCAATGCCAAAATTGTCATCCGGAACTATGAGCAGGTTTTTGAAATAAAATCCATCGGGAATGGCATTGAAAAAATCAGTTATGCCATCACCATACTGAATGAAAACGGACTGGAACATGCTGTTTTTCACCAGTATTATTATGAAAAACTGATGAAGCTGAGTGAAATCAGGGGCACTGTCTACAATGCACTCGGAGAAAAAGTGGAGCAACTTACAGGAGACAAGATCATCGACCACAGTGCCATCTCAGGATATTCCCTGTACGAATCAGGTCGTGCCAAGTATTTCGAACCCAAAACCATGAACTATCCTTTCACGGTAGAATACAGCTTTACCATGAATTACAATGGCCTGCTATTCTATCCTGAATGGAATCCTGTGATTGAATTCAATGCTTCCCTGGAAAGAAGTACCCTTTCTGTAATATGCCCCAATGCCATGAATTTTCGTTACAAAGAAAACAATATCAGGGACAAGGTAAAGATCAGCCGCAAAGAACAGCGTACTGAATATTACTGGGAATTGCAGCATATTGTGGCGATAGAAAGGGAACCGGCCAGTGGTTCACCCTATGAGTACTTTCCAACCGTAATGCTGGCCCCCAATGATTTTGAGATGGAAGGATACACCGGAAATTGTTCAACGTGGGAAACGTTTGGAAAATGGACGCTTGAATTGCTGAAAGATCGTGACCGGCTGGATGATAAAACCCGGCAAACCGTTCAGCAACTGGTCAAGGATTATAGTTCTGATTATGACAAAGCCAAAGCCATTTATGCCTACATGCAGAACAAAACCCGTTACGTTAGCATACAGATAGGTTTGGGAGGATGGCAGCCTTTTGATGCGGCTACGGTCGACAGACTGGGATACGGTGACTGCAAAGCCCTTTCCAATTATATGAAAGCCTTATTGTCGGCTGCAGGGATTAAATCGTATTATACCCTTATTGCAGCGGGGGATGACCCCGATGTTTTTTACCCTGATTTTCCAAGCAACCGGTTCAATCATGCCATCCTGTGCCTTCCCCTTGCCGGTGATACCCTTTGGCTTGAATGCACCAACCAGCATTTGCCCTTTGGCTATATCGGCAATTTCACGGATGACCGTGATGCGCTTGTGATCACTGAAAACGGGGGGAGATTAATACATACACGCATTTATACTGCGACAGAGAACCGCCTGGCAAGAAATACCACCCTACGCCTGGATGCATCAGGAAATGCCTCCCTGACTACCAGTGCCCTGTATAACGGGGTACTCTACGATGATAAACTTGGCCTTTACCTGGCCGGAACGGAAGACAGGAAAAAGATGATCCTCGACGAGATAAACCTTCCCGGCGCCATGCTGAAAAAGTTCGAATATCTTGACATACGAAAGGAGGTTCCTGCCATTCATGAAAATCTTGAGATCGATGTGCCTCGTTATGCCACCCTGGCGGGCACCCGTATGCTGGTAACACTGATCCCGCTTGACCGCCAGCGCGATTTGCCGAAAAAGGTCAGTAACCGCAAGTCGGATGTTATAATCCGGAGAGCCATGTCCGTCATTGACTCCGTCAGTATCATGATCCCCGATGGTTACCAGGTTGAATCGGTTCCGCAGGATATCAGGATCGAATCGAAATTCGGAACCTATGTTCTGCAGCCGGTTGTAAAGGAAGGCAAAGTCGTTTGTGTCCGCACCCTCGAAATGAAGAAGGGAAAGCATGCTCCTGAAACCTATCCCGAACTGATCGAATTTTACAGGAAAATCACGATGGCCGACAATGCCAAAATGAGTCTCAAAAAATCAGAAATCTGACTCCTTAACCGAATAACGGGTTAAAAGCTGCAGGCTTCAGTCTACTATCTACTAGCTACTATCAAATCAATTCGGATTTAAAATGATGGGCGTATTCTTCCCGTCGCCCATGATGATCAGTTTGGCGTTGGGTGAAGTGGCGATGGCCTTGATCATTTCATACTGCAATTGCTTGTCCGTCAGGGCCAGGCTTATTATTTTCTGGTAATCGGCAATACCCTGGGCCTCCACTCTTTTGCGCTCGGCTTCCTGCTTTTCCTTTTGCAGGATAAAAGTCATTTTCTGAGCCTCCTGCTCGGCATTGATCTTCGATTCTATGGCCGACTTCACGGAGGCCGGCAGCGTGATATTCCTCACCAGTAATTGTTCGAGCAGCAATCCCCTGGCTTTAAAGTCAGATTCAATGCCTTTATAGATCCTGTCCTGAAATTCATCCCGTTTTGTTGAATACAGCGATACCGCATCATAATACACGGCGTTGTCCCTGATCTTTGTACGGCAGATCGGACGAACGATCACATTCTGGTAGTTGGTACCGATCTCTCTCAGGATGCTGGGAGTTTTCAACGGTTCAACCTTGTATAGGACCGTCAGGTCGATGATCACTTCAAGCCCGTCGGACGACAACACATGAATGGCATCGTCACCCCTGACTTCACCGCCGGTAGTTACGCCCGACATCGTGTAATTCTGGGTCTTGATATCAAACGGGACCACCTCGACAAGCGGATTCTTCAAATTCAGCCCGCTTTCCAGGATGTGGTCGTTCACCTTGCCGAAAAGCTTCTGCACGCCTACCTCACCCGGCTCGATCTGAACCAGTGATGAAGTGAGCAGGCCGATGATGGCTACGCCCAATCCGATCATTTTTACCAGTCTGGCACGGCTTCGCACGGGAGAATTTGACCTGGCAATAACAAATCCGGCAACCAGCACCAGCAATCCGACAATAAATATTAACATATTGATTAGTATTAAGTTATGAATATAATTGGCCGTTGACAAGTAAAGATAATAAGAAAAAACCTAAACCCTTATGGAATTTCCGGTAAGTGTGCATCACAATAATGAAAAAGAAATTCATTAACCACAAAAATCTCAGGTTATGGAAACAAAAAAATCACGCAGCGCAGACCTGGAAAACAAAAGGAATCTTTTCTTCCAGGCAGGGTTGATCATGGCACTTTCCCTTGTGCTTATCGCTTTTGAATGGTCAACCCGTGAAACCGACAAATATGCCTTCCTGGAAACCGGGGAAGGTGTGTTTGAAGAAATAGACATACCCAGCACCAAGACGCAGGAAATGAAAGAGCCTCTGAAACCTGAAGTCTTCCTGTTCGAAATCGTTGATGATGATGGGCCTGAACTTGACGATGATCCCATTTTTAACGGAGCAGAAATCAGCGAGAATGACATCGTGAAAACCTATAGATGGACCGACCTTCAGGATGAAGAAACAGACACCGGCGCCACCATCTTCTGGAGAGTGGAAGACATGCCCAGGTTTAACGGAGGTGATCTCCATGAATTCTGGAAATATGTCCAGGAACACGTTGACTATCCCGAACATGCCAGGGAGATAGGATTGCAGGGCAGGATAATGGTAAGTTTTGTGGTCGATCAGAAAGGTGAGATTGTCGGTATTGATTTAATCCGCAAGATCCATCCCCTGCTCGATAATGAAGTGATCAAAGCCCTGGAGGAGGCTCCGTTATGGGAACCGGGAAAACAGCGCGGCAGGCCGGTAAAGGTAGCTTTCAGTATGCCGGTTATTTTCAAACTTACGGAACATTAAATAGGCATGCAGTCGTGCAGTCTTCTAGTCTTCCAGTCTTCTAGTCTTGCAGTCGACAGCGCTAAATTTTCAAATCTTCAAATTCTCAAATTTTCAAATTTTCAAACTTTCAAATTTACAGCCATGAAACGTATCATTAGAAAATTCACCGGCAGCTTACTTAGAGGAGGCCTCCTCTTAACTTCCCTGCTGCCTGTCATGCCTGCCTGTTCACAGCAGGAGGTTTCAGCAGACAAAACCCTCTCGCCCTATTTCCTGGTGCAGAGCGATGATCCGCAAACCGACCGTCTGCCTTTAAAATCCACCAGTGCCAGTGTCGAAATTGCCGGCGTCATAGCCGACATCACGATCACCCAGGTATATAAAAACGAAGGCCGCAGTGTGCTCGAAGCCCTGTATGTTTTTCCGGCTTCAGCCAGGGCTGCCGTTTATGACATGAAAATGACCATCGGCGAACGCGAGATCGTTGCCCTGGTATTGGAAAGACAGGCCGCAAGGCAAACTTATGAAGAGGCAAAGCGGCAGGGGAAAACGGCGTCGCTGCTCGAACAGATGCGTCCCAACGTTTTCCAGATGAACGTTGCCAATATCCTTCCGGGAGATGTAGTGGAGGTTAAGCTATCCTATACGGAAATGCTGATACCGGAAAATGACGTGTATGATTTTGTCTTCCCAACCGTGGTGGGTCCCCGATACAGCAATCAGACCGCTGAAGAAGCGCCCGGAGACAGCTGGATTGAGAATCCATACACCACCGAAGGGGTGAAACCGCTTTATACTTTTGACCTGAAAGCCAGTATAGCGGCAGGTATGGCCATAAAGGACATCCGGTCGGCCACCCATGATGTGGACATAGCCTTTTCCGGGCCCTCAAAAGCGGCCGTCAGCCTGAAAAGCAGCGAGAACAACGGGGGGAACCGTGATTTCATATTGCAGTACCGTTTGGCCGGCAATGCCATTGAAACCGGGGTATTGCTATTTGAAGGCAAGGAAGAGAATTATTTTCTGGCCATGCTGCAGCCTCCCCGGCAGGTAAAGCCCGAATCGATCCCGCCACGCGAGTATATCTTCATTGTCGACGTATCGGGTTCCATGCACGGCTTCCCGCTGGATATATCCAAAAAGCTGCTGAAAGACATCATAAACGGCCTTCGCTCCCAGGACCGGTTCAATGTATTGCTCTTTGCGGGCGACAACAGCGTGCTGTTTGAAAATTCGATGCCGGCCACGGCCGACCATGTATCCAGGGCACTCCGGCTAATCGACGAGCAACAGGGAGGAGGAGGTACCGAACTATTGCCCGCGCTGAAAAGAGCCCTGGCAATGAAAGGGACGGAGAATTACTCCCGCTCCTTTGTCATTGCCACCGACGGTTACGTTTCCATTGAAAAGGAGGCTTTCGACCTGATCAGCAGTAACCTTGGCAGAGCCAATTTCTATGCTTTCGGTATCGGCAGCTCGGTAAACCGTTATATCATCGAAGGTATGGCCCATGTCGGAAAAGGCGAGCCTTTTATCGTGACCCGGTCTGATGAAGCACAGAAAGCAGCGGAAAAACTGAAAAGATATATCAACAGTCCCGTGCTGACCAAAATACAGGTTTCCTACCCTGGCTTTGAAGTGTATGATTTGCAGCCGCAATATGTCCCTGATGTGCTTTCCGAAAGGCCGGTGATGATCATAGGGAAATACAGGGGTAACCCACAGGGCCAGATCACCGTGAGCGGAATTACCGGTTCGGGCCGGTATGATCATGCCATCAATCTGTCAGGCATCCGGCCTTCAGTCTCCAATGCCGCCCTGAAATATCTCTGGGCGCGCGAAAAAATAAGGTTGCTGGCCGATTATACCCGGGTGGACGGGAATACGGAGCTGATAAAGGCTATCACGGAGCTGGGACTGAAATACAATTTGTTGACCGATTATACCAGCTTTGTAGCGGTGGATTCAGAAATACGCAATGAAGGAGGGAACCTGACAACGATCAGGCAGCCTTTGCCCCTGCCGGAGGGCGTAAGCAACTATGCTGTCGGGCAGTCCATGAGCAGGGCCGCGTATGCTCCCGCCGTGGCAAAAGCAAAACATGCGGTTTATGATATGAGAATTGAGGAGTCCGCAGACAATGTTGCAGGGGAGGATCGGCAGGAAGCACCGGAAGTATTTTTAACAGCGGAGGTTATGCCTGAGTATCCGGGTGGCATGGAAGCTTTCAGCCGGTATGTTTCAGATAACCTGAGGCTTTCAGAAGAAACTAAAAGTAAGGGGATCAAGGGAAAGGTATATGTACAGTTCACGGTTGACACCGACGGATCGCTGGTGGATATAAAAGTCATCAGAGGTCTCGATCCCGCTATCGACAAGGAAGTACTGCGCATCCTAAAGATATCACCCCGGTGGAAACCCGGCAAACAGCAAGGAAAGCCGGTGAAGGTGCAAACCATATTGCCCATTGCTATAAACTAGTCTAGTTTCCCATCTTACTCACACTCAAACTCACACTCGCTCTTCCGCTCTCATTCTCATTCTCCGCTCTGATCTTCCCACCCTGCGAGGCTCCCCCCCCTCGCAGGGTTTTTTAACCGGTTTAAACACCCCAATCAACAGCTCAGCCATTTATTTTTTAACCTGAGATTTTCATGCGTTTATTTTGATGGTTGTTATCATCAGAATTCAATAACCATTAAATTTGGATGCCATGAAAAAGTCAATCTCAAAAAAACGATTTTGGTTCTATTATCACGGAGGCCTGTTGATCTTCAGCCTGGTTGTGGCCATGATCATGAAATACAACCAGACGGGAAAAGCACTGATCCCCGAAACGCTGGTTCCTTTCGGTACCATATTTGTTATGTGTGTCCTTATGGGCTACCTGGCTAAATATATGCTTGACCGGGCCGAGAAACTCCCGTATCAGCAAATGATGAAACAGATGGTTCCCGGTTTGGTGATTTTTTACCTCCTGTCTTTTTTGATTGCCAATGTTGCAGTCAGTCTCGGAGTCTTTATTTGGTACCTTGCCAACGGGTGGGATTTAGATAGTTTTATCCCTCATCTTTTCAGGAATGAGCTCAGTTATGCAAGCCGGCAAATCATCATTTATTTTGCAGCTTTTTCCATTGCTTTCTTTTATATCCTTTGGCGCAAATCCTATATAAAAGAACAGCAACTGCAGCAGGAAATGCTTAAATTCCAGTACCAGACCCTTAAGTCACAGGTAAATCCCCATTTTCTCTTTAACAGCCTGAACACGCTATCATCTTTGGTATATGAAGATCAGAAAAAGGCTGATCATTTTATTCAGCAATTATCATCCATATACCGGTATGTGATCGAAAACGAAAAAGTTGAACTGGTTTCACTGGAAAAAGAAATTGCTTTTGTGCGCGATTATTTCAGTTTACTGCAGGAGCGTGACAGGGATAAGATCATGATGAGAGTTGATGTCAGTCATGCAGGAAATTACAGGATTTTACCCGTATCCCTTCAATTGTTGGTTGAAAATGCCATCAAGCATAATGCCGCTTCCCGGGAGAATCCGCTGGAGATAACCATCAGACTGGAAGATGAAAATATAGTGGTATCCAATCCGGTTCAACGGAAAAACACCCTGGAAAATTCAACCCAGACCGGCCTGCAGAATCTGAAGGAAAGAGTAAAGCTGATCCTCAATAAAGAATTGATCTTTTCGGAAGAAAACCGACAATTTGTGGTCAAAATACCTGTAACTCAGTCCATGCTATGAAGGTGATCATCATCGAAGACGAAAAGCCGGCTGTAAAGAAGCTTGAAAGGATGCTCAGGGAAACAGATCCGGGGATTGAGGTAGTCAGCCGGCTCGAATCCGTAGAAGAATCGATAAACTGGCTGACACAAAATCAGCCACCTGAGCTGATCTTCATGGATATTCAGCTGGAAGACGGTTTATGTTTTGAAATCTTTGAGAATATCCAGGTCAATACACCGGTAATATTCACAACCGCCTATGATGAATATGCGTTGAAAGCCTTTCGTGTCAACAGCGTAGATTACCTTTTAAAGCCCATTGAACAGGATGCATTGAAAAAAGCCGTTCAGAAATTCAGGTTATTTCATATCCAGGCTAATCAGCAATCCCGTATTGAACATCTGTTGCACCAGTTGCAACCCAATATCAAGGAACGCTTTCTGATAAAGATCGGCGGGCATTATAAATCCGTCCAGGCCGGCGATATTAAATGCTTTTATGTGGCCGAACGCTGTAATTTTATTTTCCTGGGCAATGGCAGAAGCTATCCTGTCGATTATTCGCTGGACAAAGCGGAAAAAATGATCGATCCGGCATCCTTTTTCAGGATAAGCCGGAACTTTATCATACATTACCGGGCTATCAGGGATGTTATCATATATTCATCAGGCCGGTTAAAAATAAAGCTGGAGGATTGGCAGGGCATGGAGGACATGCTGGTAAGCCGCGAACGTGTTGCCGCCTTTAAAAAATGGATGGACCGGTAATGGCTGGTCCCTTCCCTGCCTGTTCTTTTCTAATGGTTAAGGCAATAACCCGGTATACGATTGTTAAAAAAAACCAACACTATATAAGCGCTGAAAAGTAAATAATTACTACTTTTCGCATCTCATGAGACGGTTATTTATTATACTGGCCTGGTTGGGTTGCCTGTTGCCGGGTTTTGCTGCTGACAGGCAGGATATTTCGCGCCTTCAGAAACAGCTTGCATCGGCTTCCGGTGAAAATGACAGGATCAGCATCCTGCTGGATCTTTCCGAAAAGCTTGAAAGCGATTCCGCCCGGCTGGCTTTGCAGTATGCCATAAGCGCCAGGGAGCTGGCCGAGAAATCGGGTAACCGGGTTTTTCTTGCTTTTGCGCTGGTTAAAGCCGGAAACGCACTCCTTGCCATCCATGAATATGAAGAATCAAGGATCAGTTATGAAAAAGGCCTTGAGATATTAAAGGAGCTCAATGCAAAAGAGCCTAACCGCGCCGATGTCAACTTTAACCTTGCCCAGGCTTATTACGGTCTTGGTCTTACAGAATATTACCTGGGCCATTACGAGCAGTCTGTCATTCATTACCAGGGCGCGCTGAGAAAATACACCGGTTTCAATGACCGTCAGGTGATGGCCAACATATACCAAAACATGGGGCTGGTGCACTATGACCTCGGCAATTTCGATCTTGCACTGGAATATTACTTCAAATCACTTGACCTGAACAAAAAACTTGGCAAAAAAACCAATATTGCCGGACTCACCCAAAATATCGGCTTGTTCTATCTGCATAACAAGGATTACCGCAAAGCCTCTTCCTATATTACCGAATCCCTGGAAATTTACCGGGAGATCAAGGATCAGGAAGGTATCGCAAGTTCTTTCAGCAATCTTGGGCTGATTAGCCAGGAACAGGGAGATTTTACCAAAGCCCTGGAGTATTTCAGGGATGCTTTTGGCTCTTTTTCAGCAATCGGTTACCTGCCCGGAGTTATACTGACCCTGCACAATATCGGAACCGCCCATGCCGACCTGGGACATTTCGACATTGCACTGGAGCATTATCAAAGAAGCCTGAAGATGGCTGACAGTGTAGGGTATACCGATATGATCATAACCAATTACGAGGCCATATCAAACCTGTACGCCGACAACAGGGACTATAAAAAGGCCCTGGAGTACCAGACCACCTATTATCGCCTGAAGGATTCCGTTTTTTCCGTCGAATCAAAAAATAAAATAGCCGAGCTGGAGGCCTCCTTTAATGTTGAAGTAAAGGAACAGGAACTGGCACGGAAAAACATCGAGCTGAAACAGCAGAAATTATACAAATACCTGCTCATCGGCAGCGTGCTGGCATCCCTGATTTTCCTCGTTTTTTTGATCATTGCCTACAGCCGGAAAAGCAGGGCGGAAAAACAGCTCACACTGCACAAGAAGAATCTTGAATTGCTTATAGAACAAAAGACCGAGGAACTAAAAACCAGTATTTCCGAACGCCGTTATGCACTGGAATCGGACAGGCTGAAATCTGCTTTCCTTGCCAATATGTCACACGAGCTCAGGACACCCATGAATGCGATTATCGCATTCTCGAACTTTCTGAAAGATCCCTACCTGAGCGCGGAAAAACGCGATGAATATATCAATTACATTACCACGGCCGGAGACACCTTGCTGCACCTTGTGGATGATATCATCGACTCGGCTAAGATAGAATCGCGGCAACTGACCATTAACCGGGTCAGGTGCAATATTACCGACCTGTTGTTTGAGCTGAGGGAAATCTTCAGCGAGATACGGGGCAAAAAGCAGCGGTCGCACCTGGATATAAGGCTAAGTGAAGCATCGCGGAAAGATGATGTCTATATCCTGACCGATCCGTTCAGGCTCAAACAAGTCCTCAGCAACCTGCTGGAGAACGCCCTGAAATATACCACTGAGGGATATGTTGAATTCGGTTACGTGCTGCAGGACAATGCAGTGACATTCTTTGTCAAGGATACGGGTATAGGAATACCCAGGGACAAGTTCGAATATATATTCGAGCGGTTTTCACAGATCGAATACACGGTAAAGGATTCCTTCAGGGGAACCGGCCTGGGACTCTCCATAACCAGGAACCTGGTGGAATTGCTGGGCGGCACCATTTGGGTGGAATCAGAACTCGGAACCGGATCTACTTTTTATTTTACAGTGCCTTCCGAGAAAATAGAATCAGTGCCCAGGCCCTTTGGTTCGGAGAAAAAGAAAGTCAGGTACGACAAAGCCCAGCTGTTCGACTGGAGTGACAAAAATGTGCTGGTGGCCGAGGACGAGGACCTGAACTATAAGGTACTGGAATCGGTGCTGACCCGTGCCAAAGCAAATGTATGGAGGGCCAAAGATGGCGTTGAAGCCATTGAGGTATGCCAGGCCACTGCCATCGACCTGGTATTGATGGATATCCAGATGCCGCGGATGGACGGTTATGCAGCAACACGAAAAATAAAACAATTCAATAAGAATTTGCCGGTGATCGCCCAGACTTCCTATGCCATGGCCGGCGAAAGGGAGAACTGCCTGGCTGCCGGATGCGATGACTATCTCAGCAAACCGCTCAACCTCGAAGAACTGCTGATCAAATGCAACCGGTATCTGTCTTCGGCAGCTGAGAGTGAAAAGTGAAAAGAATGCAGGCTACAGGCTGTTAGACTAGAAGACCAGAAGACCAGGAAATGTCTCCTAAGTCTTCTAAGTCTTCTAAGTCAAAAAAAGACAGTGAGACCGACTTAGCAGACCAGAAGACTAGCAGACTAGCAGACTAGCAGACTAGAAGACCAGCAGACAACCAAACCGCACGACTTCTTCATTTAAACTCTATCATCGCCTTCATCACCCCATCCCTGTAATCCGCTACCATGTCAAATGCCTCCCCGGTTTTTTCAAAGGGAAAGTGGTGGGTGACCATGGGATCTATGTTTACAGCACCGGAAGTGATCATTTCGAGGGCCTCTTCCGTGCAATGGTTCTGTCGCCTTATGTTTTGCAGGGTAATCTCCTTTCTGCGAATATCACCGGCATCCAATGACCAGCGGTCAAATTCGGGGATCCCGACGATCATCAGTTTCCCTCCGGGCTTAAGCAATTGCACAGCCTGGTCCATGGCTTCCTGCTGTCCGCAGCACTCAAAAACCGCATCCAGCATCATGGGCTCCCGGTCTGCTATTTCTCTCACGATATCCCGTCGGTCGGGATTGCCGGCATAAAAAGCCCCGGTTTTCTTTGCCATCTCCAATCGCTGTTCGATTTTATCGGTTACATAGGTTTTTGCAACACCCCGGGCAAGTGCCGCCAGTAAAACACTCATGCCGATGGGCCCGAAACCCAGTATTCCGATAGCGGCATTTTTCATGGGTATGGATTGCTGAACGGCATAAATCCCGATGGCCAGGGGTTCCGAAAGGCTCCCATGGTCGAGGGTTAACTTTCCCGTAAGGGGTATACAGCTGGTTTCCGGCATCACGATGAATTCCGAAAGACAGCCATTGGCCTGTCCCGGACAGCCCAGGAACCGTAAATTACGGCAGGTGTGCGGCCGACCGGCCCGACATTGATCACAGGTTCCGCAAGGCATGGCAGGTTCAACGGCTATGATGTCACCCGGTTTAACAAGGGTAACGCCTGTCGCGGTTTTTTCCACGATGCCTGCCCCTTCATGGCCGACCGGGAAAGGATAGCTCACAACCTGTGATCCGATGCGCCCGGTGGTATAATAATGGATATCGCTTCCGCATACACCAAGCCTTTTCATGCGGATCAGCACATCCGTATCCCGTTCAATTTCCGGAACCGGGACCTCTCTCATCTCCATCTGCCGGATCCCGGTGAGCATCATGGATTTCATCTTGTCACGCATTGTAACTTGTTTTTTGCAAAAAATATGTAAACAAATATAGCGAAATTGGATATGAAGGTCATTAGCTTTTAAGGTATTAAGGTATTCCTAAACACCTAAACTGCTAAAAAGCTAAACTGCTTACAAACCGATTACCGGTTACCGGTTACTCTCGTCTTGCAGTATGTCCTGAAATTTTCTACCTTTATTCAAACAAACTAAACATAATACCTATGGCCAAAAGGAATGTTGCCCTCAGCCTCACCGCCCTGGTGCTGGCCATTGCCGTTGTAATTTTCCTCATCCTGTCACGTAACCGGTTTTATAACGACCAGGTCAACAAAGGAAAAGCATTTTTTGAAAAGCAGCAGTACACGGAGGCTGCTGCATCATTCAAAAAGGCCATTCAGTGGAAAAAGAAATCGGCTGACGCATGGCTGGGACTTGCCCGTTCAAGGTATTTCCTTAAGCAATACGACGATGCCCTGGAACCGGTAAACCGGTCAATCGGACTTGACAGCCTGATGTCAGAAGCCTGGCTGTACAGGGGTATGATCTATGCCAGGAAACAGTTACACGCTGAAGCCATAAAGGATTTCAACAAAGCACTTGGCCTGGATTCGCTTTTTGCCCAGGCCTTTTACCAGCGGGGACTTTCACTTGCCGGGCTGGGTGAATTCAGGGCTTCGGTGGCGGATTATAAAAGGGCTATGGAACTTGACAGGGACAATATCGAAGCCTACCTGAAGAGCATCGAGGCCCGGTCGGCCATGGAGGATTACCAGGGTGCGCTGGCCGATTATGATCAACTGCTGGGAGTGGATCCGGGAAATTATGAAGCCTTATATAACCGCGGTTATTTAAAAGTCGCCTTGGGTGATATGAACGGAGCACTGGAGGACCTGAACAAGGCTATTGCTATCCGTGCCGATGATCCCGAGCTTTTCATGCAACGGGGAGTGGCACTTGCATCAAAAGGAGATCTGGAGGCTTCCGTAAAAGACTTTACAAGATGCATAGAAAAGCAGCACAATCCCTCAAAAGCCTATTACAACAGAGCTCTTTCATACATGCACCTGCGCAGGTTCAATGATGCTTTCAACGATCTTAAGCAACTGATTAAAATCGATCCCGAAAATGCTGAAGCTTTTCATAACCTGGGCACGCTAAGCTCAATGAAAAATGATTATAAAGGATCCATATCTTATTATGATAAGGCTATAGCCATCAATCCTTCCAATGCTGAATCCTATTTCAACAGGGGTGTTTCAAAGGCCAATATCGATCTTCATTTGGAAGCCATTGCTGATTATAATAAAGCAATCAAGCTGCAAAGCGGCTTTGCCGTTGCCTATTATGCCAGGGGAATATCAAAAATAAGGACCCAGAAAGATTTCAGTGAAGGATGCATTGACCTGAAAAAAGCCCTTGAACTTGGGTACAACGATGCACAGGAAAAAATATCCATGTACTGTCATACAAATGCAGATTCAAAATAATTTAATAAGGAATGAAAAAACCTGCCGGATTTAACCTCTTATTGATATGCTTAGTGATTCCGGGCTGTTTGAAGGCCCAGGACAGTATAATGTACCGAAATGCATTTGAACATGCGATAGTTGACGGGAAGGATACTCCGTCAAGGTTCACACGAAATCAGAAGACTTATACACCGGATGGTCGTATCGTCAGGGAGATCAATTATCGTGAATCCCCGGACACTTCAAAACGCAATATGGATAAAACAATCCTTATTCATGATGTTACGTTTTATTTCTATAAAGGCGATAAAATTGATACCGAAGAGACCTATGATGAAAAAGACTCATTGTGCAGGATCATCAGGCACTCATACAACCACAAGGACCAGGAAACCGAACAAAGCAGGTATGAAAGGATTGAAGGAAAACTGGCGGTTACTGGGAGAACAACCTATGAATATGACGATGCCGGCAATATGATATGGAAGAAAGACTACGGCGTCAGAAAAAAACCCTTCCGGATCACCGGTTATTCATATTCTTCCGGAAAGCTTACCGAAGAACGATGTGTGACTAAAAAACCACCTGACGGCATTCCCCTTCGAATCATCACCTGTGAATATCAGCAGGACAATGGGAAACTGATGTCCAGGAAGATAAGCGAAATCCATAAAAACAAAGCCGTAAACAACACGTATGAATTTTATCACTATAATGAAAAAACAGGTTCTTTAACAAAGATTGAAATTAAGGATGCTGACGGGCAGGTGCTTTTGATTAAAAACTACCGGTTCCTGGTTAGCGGAGACCTGATCGCTTATTTTGAACAGGATAAAGACGAAAAAATGCTGTTATATAATTCATTTGAATATAAACAACACAAAACCAGTCTGATCCAACGAAGAAGCTATTTTGACAGGCAGTAACTTGCCTCTTAAAAAGCATTTAACGACACTTTTCTAATAACGGTTCAGCCACCTGTACCGGCGCGCTGTATCCCCAAATTTTGCCGCCACCGTAAATTCATGGGATCCCCAGGTCCGTTTGCCGATGGCGCTCAGGGTATAATCGAAGGCATACGCGAAAAAGTACTGGTCAACTTTCACGCCGCCCATCACTATAACAGAGGATCCGACACCGCCGATGGATTCTTCCGAAAGGCTGTAGCTGCCACCTGTACGGTAAGAAAGACCAACCCAGTATTGCTTGTTGAACAACGCTTTCACATTGATATCGAGCTGGCTGATAAACTTTTCAGTGGTTTTTAACAAAACGGAAGGTTCGATGACCAGGTCGCGGTTAACCTCGAAGCGGTAACCTGCCATAAGAAAATAATGCCTTACCATTTTAAATCCGGGCCCCAGGTCTCCGTCGGACAATTTAAGCAGGCTTTCAAAAAGCTGCATGGCGGATATTCCCACATACATATACCGGTCGGTATAATAAGCGCCGAAATTGGCATCCGGTATGAAGGCCGATTTCCGCGTGTTCAGTAAAAGATCATCATCAGCATCATGCAGGATCATCTTTTTTTCATTCATCCTGAACTGGTATCCGGTAACCGACAATCCGAAAGACAGCTGTGAACGGTCAAAGGGAATATGATAGGCATAGGTCGCCTGGATACCGGTGCGGTTAAAAGCCCCGTTGAAATCAGTAAATACATAACCTGCAATTCCCACCCTGCCCGAACGCGATGCAATCTGGCGGCGCCTCCGTATGGAAGCCGACCGGGAAATAAAGCTGTTCTTCAGCAGCCGTGTCTGTGCGCTGAATGCATAGGTCGACGGGGCATCCTTGAGTCCGATCCATTGCTCCCTGGCAAGCAGGTTAAGTGAAGTATATCCCTCGTGGCCCGCCACGGCCGGATTTAGCAGGTAGCTGTTCATCATATACTGGCTGTATATCGGCAGCTGCTGGGCACTTAACGGAGCGCAAAGGCCGAGCAGGACTGCCGCAACAATAACCGGTATGTTAAACTTAACCTTCATGGGTTCATCCTCTTTTCAGGGATTACTGGGTTTCAATCCATGTCTGCACGATTTCATGGCTATTGATACCACTAATCATCGTACAACATTGATATATCCTACAAGGGGTTCGAGGCCCCTGTAGTTGAGTTCAATCACATAATAATACGAGTCCATCGGCAATTCCTTGCCCGACATTGACTTTCCGTCCCATACGTTCAACGGATCAAGTCCTGTTGCATGATAAATAAGCCTTCCCCACCGGTCGTAAATATCAAGCACAGCCTCCGGGAACAGGTCGATATTGTCGATCTGCCAGACGTCGTTTTTACCGTCCACCCGGCTGGGTGTGATGGTATTCGGGATTCCGGCAAAGTACTTGTAAAAATCGCATACCACCAGTACCAGGGAGTCAGAACCGATGCAGCCGTTGCCGTCGGTGACGGTAACCCAAATGGTATCATTAACGGTCCGGCGTGCATCAGCAACAACCGGGTTGATCACATCGCCGGTGGACCATTGATAATACGAATATCCCGGACCAGCATCCAGCAACAGGATCTCGGTTCCGCACAAGGCGGTGTCTTTTCCAAGGTCAACCACGGGAAGAGGATTCACCGAAAGTTCAGCGGAGTCATAATCGACACATCCGTCGAAACCGGAAACCCTTACCCACACCGTGCCTTCTTCCCTGCCCGTGTAGGTTGACTGTGTTGATCCGTCGCTCCATAAATAAAGAAGCGGTGTAAAGTAATTGGTCTCTGCGTCGAAAATAATGCTGTCGCCCTCGCAGACCTCAGCATGATCGCCGATGTCGGCAACCGGGGCGCTTATATTCAGAAAGGCCTGGACAGGATTGCCCATGCAATTAAATTCAGTCATTTCTGTCACTTCGATACGATGCGATCCCCTGCGGTTATCCCAGCGCACCACAACGGTATCGCTGCCTTCGCCATAGACGATGTCACCGCCCTGGATCTCCCAGATAAAAACCGAACGTTCATACCCGGTCACACCATAAGTCTCCATGCTGCCGGTACAGGCATAAGGTAATACCTGCCCGTACCCCAGCATGGAGCATATGGTAAGAAAAAGAGATAATATGACCGATCTTCTAAGCAATATTCTATATTTCCATCTTATTCATTTCAATACCTCTGTATCCCTGCCGGCTATTTCAGCCATAAGACATTACTTTCCGGCCTTTCCGACACTGATCCGGATACAAAGCATAGTTAATTTGCACAGCCAATACCTTTGTGGTCATCAGCCTTTATAAACCCCAACACTAAGGCAAATACAATTATTGCTGCCAGGTGTTTGAAATATGGAATATCGGTCCGGTTACAGGTGTCGGGTGAACAATCACCGTCAGGACATCGGTTGTGGCCAACGGATTGACACCGGCGACATCGTAATACATGAAATCATCGTCGGCAGCTGTATTTACAGGATTAAGGACACCCTGCGTGCCATCATCGATGGTGAGAAAGTCGCCCCTTCGTGATACAACGTCATTGATTCCGCGAAGCGTGTAAACATAAACCGTCGACTTGCTTCCAATGGTCGTAAACCCGCCGGCAACAGTAGTAATATCATAATCACCGGAAGCAGCAACAGCGTCAGGATTGTCATCTTCCCATAAAATAGCCCAATCCTGGGCAGCACCGAGGGAGGTGGTTTTATCGGAGTCAAACCATTCATCAGCTGCCATCGGGGCACCGCTCATGGTATAGATCTCCAGGTCCCAGATCAACCGGTAATTTGAAGCTCCGTTGGCGGCAATGGTTGCCGTAACAGCAGCCGGGAGCAAAGGATCACCGGCACAGTATTCATAGGTAGGATTGGCCGGAGCGGTTATGCTGAATGAGGGTGTGGCAAGCACATTAATATCGATTTCTTCCGGTGTGCCGTCATCGCATAAAGCACTGCTCTCATATACACTGACAGTATAGGGACCGCCTACGGTAACCCCTGTCACTTCGATGTAGTTGCCAGCGCCACCGGCCAGGGTTATTTGCGCACCGCTTGGAGTCCAGGTCCATGTGAAACCTGCAGTAAGGCCGGTGCCATCAATCGGATTGTACGAAGGATGGTAATATCCGTCAGGTTCTGCATACAAGGGAATCGTTTTACCGACTGTCACGGCAGTGGTAGCCTCCGTAGCCGTACTGACATAGTTACCCGGGCCGCCGGCCGTTCCGTCTTCCCAACCGGGAATGACCACCTGTGCCATGGCCCCGGCCATAAAAAACATAGCAACCGCAAGAGTTGCCAACAGTTTCTGCGTAATTCTCTTTTTCATAATCTCTGATTTTAAATTAAACAAATACAATAGTTCGTATATAATTCTCGCGTTTTAATATAATTATATGATAATAGCTGCAAAAGGTTTCAGATTGTTGATAAGCGTACTTACCTCATCCGTAATCCATCTTAATCGTTTTGTTTTTCGTCATGGCTTTTCAATTGTTAAGTCCCGATTCAATGCTATGTTATTGATTCCAGTTGTTATTGATATGAAATTGCGGTCCGGTCTCGGGCAGTTTTGCTACCCAAATGTCCATCTCAGTTGCTGAGGCCGCAGCACAACCGTCATCTTCGTAATTCACGCTCACCCTGTGATTTTCATATCCGTCCCAGCGGATGGTGATGGTATTGTCGGTTGCCATGCCGCCGGCCGTAATGGTATGAGCTGATGCCGGATCAAGATCGGTAACGGTCCAGCTGTAATTGCTCATTCCGGCTTCGGTGGTGTATACAAGCGTAACACCCTGGCAAACAGTGTCGGAGCCGCTAATGGCGGGTACCGGTAATGGTTTTATGGTGACACTTAAAGCAGTTGGCAAATCAGCGTCACATCCGTTGGCATTGGTATAATTCACAGAAACCTCGCCGGCACCTGCAGCGCCCCAGGTCACAGTCACCTCATCATCAACACCCGTACCGCCCGCGGTTACACTACCCCCGGTAACTGACCATACATAGCCTGACATACCTGATTCCGTTGTATAAACATGGCCTGTGGAACCCGAACACACCTCATTGTCACCGCTAAGCGTCACAGCCGGGGCCTGGAAGAAGGAGACGGTAACATCATCCGTGGAAGGTGTGCAGGGATCATTGCTGATGGTCCACCGCAATACATAAGTAACACCTGAAGTTCCATAGAAAGTGCTGGTCGGGTTGGTTGGTTCATCGATAACACCGCCGCTGCCCGAGACCACACTCCATGAGCCGGTTCCGACAACCGGGGTGTTGCCCTCCAGCAGGGTGGAGGTCAACCCGCACATGGCCGAGCTGGTTTGGTCAGCTCCCGCGTCGGCCGTTGAAGGTGCGGCATTCACGATTACCGTGGTAGCATCAAAAATGCCGGCAGTCGGCGAGGCCGGATTATTGTAAGTAAAGCCATTTAACTCATATTCACCTGCTGCAGAAGCGGTTATCGTGGTAGTGGATGAATTGATAGCGGTTATATCGGTCTGATCAGCACCGTCAATGGTATAGGAGATGGTATAGGTATAGTTACCGGTGATTCCGGTGAATTCAACAGGTATTGATCCGCCGACACAAACATCATCCGTGCTGGAGAACCTTGCCCGTGCGTTTATGGTGCCCACACAGGCGAGGGTATAATCATGGGTGTCGAGGTTCATTTTATCGGTTGTGGTGGCCGTGCCGTTATTATTATCACCGCTGGCCGAGGTGGTTTGTTCATTCCACTGGCTGGTCCCTGTATTGAGTTCGGCAACGCGCATACCGGCTATGCCGTCCTGGCTGACCGCAGGCCTGATATCACTCACCGGGTCCCAGCGAAGCGTCACATAGGCTTGTTTGGATGCAGGACCCGAGATCGTCCAGTATTCCGTTGTGCTTGCGGCCGTGAGGGGTGATGCAAAAGCGGGAACCGCCATGCCTGACCTGCCGGTATTGAAATATTCGGCGGTCCAGTCACCGTCATTGGGCAGGTTGATGGCCGCCTTTCCATATCGTGTTCCTTTGCCGATGGGGAACTGGAAGAGATAACCCCCGGTGATTTTCTTTTTTAGCGGTCCGTCTACATAGGATGCAGCGGAGCCTCCGGTCGGCGAAACCGTGGAAGTCCCTGAATTCATGTATAAAATATTGGCCGATGTGGTGGCGATATTGCCGTTTGTGAGGGTAAGGTTTCCTTTCATGTCTACTGAGCCGTTTAGGGTAAGACCCAGTGCATTATTCAGTTGAATATGATGGAAGGCATTGGTCGTGGTAAAAGTGCCGACACTTTGTGCCGAGCTTCCCTGGAATACTACCTTTGCCCCTGAGCCTGTACCGCTTGAGAAGCTTGCGCCGGCATCCCGGGTGATATCACCGTTCAGGTAAATGGTGCGGTTGTTGACCGAATTATCCAGGGTAGTGGTACCCCCGATATCCAGTAGTTCGCAAACGGTGATATCCTTATTGGGCATGATGCGTTTACCGCCTCCGGTAAGCAACAGCATGCGCAGGGTCGAAGGAATGGTTGACATGGTATAATCCTTGGGCGTCCCGCCATCACCGTATTCCAATGATCCCCCGGCACAGGAAAAGAACGGATCAAACCGGCCGGCCGGTAATTTTCCGTCGGTAAGGGCAAGGACACCTGTACCGTCTACAATACCCAGGTAATGACCTGTAGTATTGCCAGCTTCCAGTCTTCCGTTGATGGTCGTTTTATACGATTTTTTATTATTTGTTTCCAGAACGATGGTATCGCCCGGCTGAATAACCATTATAGCGCCATTCGGTACACCCGCAGCGGGAACAGGCATCCAGCTTGTGATATCGCCCCAATTGCCGAAATCCACATTCGAGTAATAGGTTGGTACCGTCGTAGGCAAAGCCGAATCAATTCCGGCCGTAAAATCACCAGAAAAATTGCTGGTTGCCGATGTAAAGGGGAATTGACTGATATTGTTCACGTCATCCACCAGTCCGGGCAGTTTGGTCCACGTCGCACCGCTGAGCCGGCCTGACACATAGTCGGACTCTGTATTCGGCGGCGTTACGCTGACATCACCATCAAGGTAATACATATAAATGTCACCGATGAAATTAGAAATACCGCCGCTGGTGATCGCCCAATAATACTGCAATACATTATCCGGGTACAGGGCTGTGGGATGTGCATTGTTTATGGCAATCACATTAACCGAGCCGGGAGTGCTGTTGGCAGAATAATCAAAGCGCACCGGCGTATATTTTCCGTTCACGCCGATCGGGCAGGTAAAATCTGATGCCGATGCAGGGATGGGCATGGTAATGCCCCTGGCTGTTGTAATAGCCCCGTTGGTATAGATCATTTTGGATATCCCGAAGGAACCGGTACCCGCAGTCAGGCTGGCACCTGTAGCGATTGTCAGCAACTGATCGTCGATATTAATTGAACCGTTAGTAAGAATGAGTGCATCGTTAATGGTAATATCCTGTTGCAGGAAGGCACCTGCCGCATTATCGAGCTCCAGCCTGCCGAAATAGGCAGGTGTTGAACTGCCATTACCCGAGATAACCTGGTTGAGCGTCCCCTGCAAAAGAATGCCGCCCGCAGCAGGATTTGAACTGGTGTGCGTGGTATAGTTGATCAGGTCGCCTTTTACCGTAATGGTATTGCCGCCGTCAACAAGGCTTCCCGACAGGATCCGCAATTCATCGTTCACGGTTATATCACTGGAAGCCTGCAATGTAACCGAGATAGAAGGATTGATGGCCAGGTTACTGAACGTGGTATTATTTCCGGCAAGTGTTTGTGAGATACCATTAAAGGTGGTAACATCTGTGGTACCTGGGGTGAAGGTTCCGCTGTTGTCAAAATCACCGGCCAGCGTAAGATTCAGGTTATCCGTGTTGAATGTTCCGTGGGCATTGATGGTCAAACCGCCATAAAGCACAAGCGGATTAATATTCAATTGCGCGTCGGCCGTATGGCTTGCATCAAAGCCGTTCACCGACAGGCTGCCAAGGGGGACGTTCGCATCCACAAGGAAGGTTTGATCGCCGGTACCCGAGGCAGTGGCCAGGTATATATTCCCCGATGCAGATGTGCTTGAAGAGGCGGGTCTCAGGTATAAGTCACCGTATGTTGTACCTCCGCCGCGCACAAGGGTCAGTGTTCCGCCGGTATGTGTGAAGGAGCTACCCGCATTCAAAACTTCCAGTTTAGCCCTTGAGGTACTGGCGTTCCTGCCATTGATGGTAACATCGCCGCCGGTTTGGGTGTACTTTAAAATCCCGCCCAGGCTCGTTGTATTCCTGCGGACCTGTCCGTTAACAAAGAGTGTGCCTCCGCTTATGGTAAGTTCGGATGAGCCGCTTTCGGAAAATTCGATATCGTTATTGTTATTGTTTGCCGGATCGCCGATATTGACCGTGCCGTTTTCTATAATGAGCTTTCCGTTCAGAAACAGGTCATTGTTGTTTGAAGCATTGTCAGCAATACTAACCGTAGTTGCTGCATCATTGATATGCAGGCAGGCGGTTTGAGGAATGGTAAAAGTGCTGGTGGTTGAAATATCCAGGTCGCTGGCGCTCAAATACCTGAATGTACCGTTTGATAATGTGAGCCAGTTATTGTCGGGACTGCTGAAAGTACCTGCCACGTCAACGGTAAGCACGGGTGCCTGGGATGTACCTTTATTGATTGTAAGGTTATTGAAATCAGTCAGAGCCGTACCGGTGGTTCCTGTAATTGACTTATCAGCGCTGCCGGTAAAGGTAATATTGCAGGCATTGGCGGATCGCATGTCAAAGGTGCCGTTGTTGGTAAGATTTCCCGTGATGCTCATCGAATGGGCTGTGCCGGCCGTGTTTTCAACGTCGAAAATAGCGCCTGAACTTACATTAACATTGGTAAGTACATTCAGGGTCTGGGCTGTACCGGTACGGAACTGCAGGTTGCCGCCGGTGATGTTGAGACTGCCGTTAACCAAAAGTGTCCGCGCAGCAGCTGTATTCATGCGCACAACCGCAGTACTGCCCGCGCCTTGTACCGTAAGACTGTCATAAATCTCCAGGTCGGTATTGGGCATGGCAATATATCGTCCGGCTGCCGGAGTTATTTCCAGGTACCTGTAATGGTTAAGCGGGGTAAGGTTTTCCGTCGGACCCTGGCGGATAGGGATGGTGAAATCCTGTGTCCCGGTAGTGTAATACTCAACTGTACCGCCTGATTCGCCCAGGAAAGAACCAAAATCACCAGTAGGTAAATTGGCTGTCCCATCCGCGGCGGAAACCCTTAATTTCCCGGAACCGGTGACTACATCAAAGGTATGGCCTGTATATATACCCAAATCAAGCGTTGAACCTTCATTGATGGCAAGTGTGGCACAGGTAGCAGTATTGGCATCGGCAACGACTGTATGGTTATTGCCAATGATCACCTCATCCTGCGGATTGGGATCAGCTCCTGCAGCGCCTCCTCCATGCCCGGTTTCCGACCAGCTGCCAGCATCATCCCAGTCACGCGGCAAAGTTGCGGCATCACGACTGTATAATGTACGAACCAAAAAATTAAAGGGAGACAGGCCAAATACCGTAGCCCCAACGGAATATTCGCTGTTAATAAATCCCCTTCCTGTATAAGGTATTAAATTTTGACTGCTGACATCAGTGCCAGTACTGAAGGTTCCGGTTGGTGAATTTATCAGCCACGCTACGTAGGGAATAAAGCCAAAAACACGACCAGGCACCGTATAGAAAGTAAATCTGATATCAATATTGGCATTGGTTGCTCCGCCGATCAATGATCTCGACTTCCAGTAATAAGGGATAACATATCCTCCGAGTGATGTAGCCGGATGAGCTGAATTTACCGGAATAATGGTGTAAGTTCCTGAAAGTGTTCCGGAAGCACCGGAGGCATTGGTCCTGACTTCTGCAGGTGTATAACCATAGGCTGTTCCGAGCGGATAGGTGGCAATGGTGGTACTTGCCGGATAGTTCCCGCTGATTCCTATTGTTAATCCTCCGTCCGATGAATTTCCCGCAGTTAGTATCATCCGTGTGGCAGAAAAGGCACCTCCGCTTATGGGATTCGTATTGACTGTAAGGTCGTATACACCAATATCAAAAATATGATCTGATGTCAGGGTAAGTGTGTTCACGGTCAAATCACTTAGTAACTGTGCGGCAACAAAACCTGCCGTGCCATTCCCGTTGTTGATCTCGAGATTACCAAGCGAAGGACTGCCAATCGGAGACGTTTCAATGGTCTGCAGCACGGAGGCATTCAGGGTGATCTTTCCGGTACCGGTATGTGTTCCGGCTGTATAAATATTACCGGCCACATTAACGGCCTTGCCTCCGTCGTTCAGGGTACCCTGTAATATGATTAAGGAATCCGTAACGGTATAGGTCGTCGCAGAACCGCCCAGGGTCAGGGTGCCCGCGCTTTTATTGATCTTAAACTTGTATAAACCGGTGGTTATGGTGCCACTGTTATCAAAAGCCTGGGATGAAGTGCCACTGAAAATAGTGATATTGCTGCCAGGGGTGTAGGTGGCACCTGAACTTATAGTAAAATCTCCTTTCACTTCGACATTCTGGCCGCCGGCATTAAGGGTTGGACTATTGGTGCTATTCAGCGTAAGATCGTTAAGTACGGTTAAGCCCTGGGCGGCAATGGGGGAAGAAAGCCCGACAATATTGTGCGGTTGGGCGGCCAGGGTAACCGTTCCTGCACCTGCTCCCGCCTTGCTGACATTCAGGTTCCAGAAAGGTACCGTAGAATTGATATTGAAATTGACGGCCGAGGCCGGTATGTTGACATTCACCGTTCCGCCCGTAACCGAATAGTTCTCTGCCCCAACACCTATAAGGATACCGCCGTTAACGGCAGTACCGGATGCAGTGGGACCGCTGACATTCAGTGTGCCGCCCGACATTTGGAACTGTGATGTGCTGTATGGCCAGGTGAATACCGGGTAATCCGTTACGGTAGCCGGGCCGTTCACATTCACCGTACCTCCGGTCTGAATCCAGGAACCGGTATGAGAAGCGGTATTGGAGGGACGTATCTGGTTGGCTGTCAACGTACCGCCTTCTATATAGATCGATCCGCCTTCACGGGTTACGATGGATCCCTGTCCCATTCCCATGGCATTGAATGATCCCAGGCTGATTTTCAGGTTACCGTATACCACCAGGGCTGCTGCACCTAATGTTACGTTGGCTCCGTTCACCCAGAGGCCTGCGTTATCATTCTGATCGGTGCCGATATCATAATTTGTAACCGTGGCCCTTAACCGGGAAACGGTGATGTTTTCTCCCAGTTTAAGTGTTCCGTTTTTCAGGGTAATCACATTGTTTGAATTATTCCCGTCAAAAGGTGAGGTGGCGGCATCGCTGAGCATCTCAACGGTATAACTCTGGTCAGAACCCTTGTCAACGATAAAACCATAGAAGGAAGTTGCAGCATTGATGATAGCCGTGGCATTGGATAAACCTGAAAAGGTAAGGTTGGCTGCACCCAGTGTATTGGCTGCAAAATCAGCATTATTGGTCAGGTCGGTTGTTCCTTCATTGGTAAAATCACCCGACAGCATTATGCTATGGGTGGCAGCGCCTGAACCGACAGTGAGTGCAGCACCGCTTTGTACTTCAATGTCGCCGGCTATTGTCAGGGTGCGGGAGGCGGCTGTTGCATCATTCACCTGGAATGAGCCCTGTGACACTACCAGGTTGCCGTTCAGGGAAATATTGTTGACCTGGATGGCCGTTTTGCCTGATCCGACGTTGATCTTCAGATTATTGTAAGTTGCCTGCGATGGCAGGTCAAACGATGAAAGCGCACCGTTATAAGTATACTCAAAGGTGCCACCCTCGGCGTCAACAAATGTATTGCCGGATGCATCCGGGAAATAACCCGTTGAAGGTGCACCTGAAACATGCGAAGACCGGATGGTCCCGCTTCCGTCGAGATTCAGCAGAGTATTGGTAAAACGGTAATCGGCCAGGTTCAGAATAGCTCCGCTTTCTACCGATACTGCATTGCCTGATGTGATTACATCCTGTGTCAGTGTTACCGTATATCCGTTCAGGATGATCACCCTGTCGTCATCCTGGGGAACCCGGCTCCCGATAAGTTCTGTACCGCTGGGATCCGTGGTCCATGTTGTTGCCGTATGCCAGTCACCCGTGTTATAGGAATAAAGCACGGAGCGCTCGGTGGTGGTCCATTCCCCTGCAATGGTACCGGACAGGGTATGCGTAAGACTGTTTGCACCTGAAACGGCAGTTCGTTTTTCCCATGCCGGACCTCCTGTCCATTGCACCAGCGAAAAGCTGGCCGGATCTCCCAGCGCTTCGGTACCGTGCCAGGTAAAGGTGACATCTCCGCTATTCAGGGTATAATCGGGGATCAATATGTCCCAGTATTTTGCCAGCGATTCCGAACCGGGGACCATGTTGGGACTTGTTCCTTCCACGGCCCTGACAAAGAACCTTCCGCTGGTTGCACCGGCTGTGCCAGCCAGGGTAACCGGGGTATATTTGGCCCCGGTGCCCACAGGGTATTCCATGGAAGCATTGGCAATGGTTCCCTGTTTGACCAGGTATCCTGTACCTCCTGTCACGATCATGTGTGAACCGTCAAAAGAGCCGGCAACCGGATTGTACAGGGTAAGGTCATAATCACCGATGCTGAGATTTCCGCTGGTGAGGGTTAAAGTATTATTAACAGTGGTTGCCGATGTCAGCGATTTTACACCGCCACCGTCAATTTCGAGGTTGCCGTAAGAAAGGTCGGCAATACTCTGGGAAT
>CAYMJH010000005.1:0-44043 GCA_964390385.1 uncultured Bacteroidales bacterium
AGGCATATCCTTTTGCATGGAATACCACATATGCCTTTTGAATACGTCGGTCTTCTGATGGTAAGCGGGCCCCTGCTCGGTCTGAAGGACGATATCGGTATCCGGAAAATCCTGCTGGGCATCAATATAGGCCGCCAGCTCATAATTGAGGCAGCATTTAAGCTTGCTGCACTGGCCGGCAAGTTTCTGAGGGTTGAGTGAAACTTCCTGGTAACGGGCGGCATTGGTGGTAACCGACACAAAATTAGTGATCCAGGTGGAGCAGCAAAGCTCGCGGCCACACGACCCGATCCCGCCGATACGCCCCGCTTCCTGCCGGGCCCCGATCTGCTTCATCTCGATCCTTACCTTGAAACGGTCGGCCAGTATCTTAATAAGCTCACGAAAGTCAACCCTGTCGTCGGCGATATAATAGAAAATGGCTTTGGTGCCATCGCCCTGGTACTCCACATCCCCGATCTTCATTTCGAGTTTGAGATCCTCGGCTATTTTACGGGACTTGATCATGGTGGTGTGTTCCATCGTCATGGCCTCCATCCATTTTTCGATGTCGGCGGGTTTGGCTTTCCGGTATACCTTCTTGAATTCGGTGTTATCGGGTGCGATGTTATTGCGCAGCAATTGCCTCCGCACCAACACGCCCGTGAGTGACACGATACCGATGTCGTGGCCCGGATTGGCCTCCACGGCAACGATATCACCCCTTTTCAGTTTCAGGTTATTGACGTTTTTAAAAAAGCCCTTGCGTGTGTTCTTGAAGCGGACTTCCACGGTATCAACCTGCTGGAAGTCTTCCGGTATATCGCTGAAATAGTCAAAGGTATCCAGTTTGTAACACCCTGTGTCCAAACAGGCAGATGCATCGGAAGCATCTTTTATCATTTTGCGGCAACCCCGCCCGTTATAGGCTGTATTTGAATTCATGGCTGTTTCATAAGTTGGTCCGGCCACGTCGCTCTTCTTTATCCCTGAATCATTTGACAGGAATTATTATGCATACAATCCGGCCGGATTGAAAAACGTCAAATTTAGTGATTTTTATGAAATCAAATTTTTAAATTGTAAAACCATGTTGAATAACTAAGCTACTTCCCTGTTTCCGAAAATTTTTTTGATTCCGTTTCATATTGTACCTTTAGTCAATCATTCTTTGGTACGGATCTATGTTTGAATTTCTGTCAGCAATAGTTGACCTGTTCAGCAGCTCGAAAGCGAACTGCAGAAAAGAGACATCAGTCAACTTATGTTGGAAGATGATATTGATGCTGCCTACATCCATCCCTGGTGTAACCGGCTGAAATTAAATACTTATGGTTTATTTTGATATGAAAGACACAACAATAGATATGGCTGATCTTCAATACCGGCTGGTCATGGAAATGACCCCTCAGCAGCGGTTTAAAATGGGCATCGAAATGGCCGATGAAGGTATGAAACTTATGAAAGTAGGTATTTTAGCAGAAAAAGGGAAACTTTCGGAGGATGAACTTCGCCTTGAAGTAATTCGCAGGCTGAGGAAATTTGACCCTTCATTATGGTGGCTGGATGACAGGGAAGCTCACATTTCGTATGATTGTCCTGGGTAATAGAAAAAACCGTTCAAGGTTAGTTCAGGTTCCCGGGAGGATAAGCCGGATCATTTTTGTTTGTCTGAACCGGGATTTATGGGATTTCAGGATTATGGGATAGGGCTGCCCCTCTGTTGCTGTCCTTTCACTAATTGACGGTTGTACCGTCAATTTCGCGATCCCAAATCAGTTGGGGAAAAGTAAGAGTACCTGAATTATTATTTTCAAAAAAAACAACTTCAACCATAAAATATTTGCCCGAAAACTTGACTTGCATCGTTTTTTTTTTTTTTCTTTTACTTCAATATTAGATCACAGTTTAGCGGCAAGATTGATTTTTTTATGTTGGGTGAAATGGAACTATGATTTAATAAGCATAATTTTATTATACAATCGTATCGGGTGTTTCAATGATTATTGCCTATAAAAATGAATACTGTCTGGTATTCTGTTAAATAGATTTATTGATTAATAATAAGCATTATGAAAAAAATATTTTTTATTGCATTGCTGTTCTGTGCAGTTGCGGTGAATGCGCAGCAACCAATCTGTTTAGGTAACATGGCCGGAGGCGATCTTGACTTTGAGTATCCTCCACAATATGATTGCGTCAGTATTGATACAAATCACGTTTGGTTTATAGCAAAAGCTGAAAAGCAAATTTTATTTGCAGACAACCCATATAATAAACATTCACTCATTACCGATACATCCGGTTATTATAAAAACAATATAAGGTCTTCTGTAAAATTCAAATTGTGCTTTAGCTGGGCTGAGGATTATACCATAATGTTCTGGCATAAATACGATTTTGAAAAGAACAAAGACGGTGGAATTATTGAAACGTCTCATGACAATGGGGTAACATGGCAAAATATTCTTGATGACACATTTATCATGAACAATGTCAAAGATACAGGCGGGCTTTATAGCAATTCAGATATTATCAGTTCGTATGAAAACCAGCCTGGTTATACAGGTCGGCAACCGGAAGATAAATCAGTATGGATAGAATTTTATGCCAGGGAATATATGTTGGAAGATACAATGTTACTGCGATTTACCATTTCAACAGATTCAAATGATGCCCAAAACGAAGGCTGGATGCTGGACGATTTTTCCTTTTTCGGAGGAGAAACCGCAATTGAGTATCATATTAATGAAATTAAACCCCTTATTTATCCCAATCCGGCGAATAGATATATTAGAGTTGAAAATATGCGGGACAGAGTTAATGAAGTAAAGGTTATTTCGTTAACAGGCGAAACAATGCTTGAACAAAAAGGCGACAACATTTCAGTTTTGAATATCGAAAGTCTTTCAGCCGGGCTTTATATTGTAATCAGCATGAATGAAAGGAACGATTTCAATGTATCAAAATTTGTGAAATTATGAACAGAATAATATTGCTTTTATTTCTGTTCATTTCCACTTTTCTAGTTGATTATTACATCGTAAATTTTTTAAAACAGCCACAAGCAGGTTGCACCTGACTACATTGTTCAATCAGGTAAAGTTTGTTTAAACAAATCTCACTAAGATGTAACTTATCTCGTCAAAAACGGCAGCTTCAGTAGGACGGGATTTCAATAAATTAAAAAACATAGTTCAGACAATTGCACAGGAAGGTAATGGATATTATAAAATGTAAATGCCCCTTTATGGGGGGCATCGGTCCGGGGATGCTATCCCCGGAGCTGTTAAAGTTGAATACAAAAATAAATGTATTTTTGTATAAACGCAAGTTTAATGGATAAAAATATCAACAGGATAATTGCTTACATCGATGGTTTTAACCTGTATTTCGGCATGAAAGATGCCGGTTACGGGTATTGTAAATGGCTCGATATAAATAAACTAATAAGGAGTTATCTTACCTCAAACCAGCAACTTATTGCCGTAAAGTATTTTACAAGCAGGGTAACCAACAACCCGCCCAAACAAAAAAGACAGTCAACCTATATTGAAGCGTTAGAAACAACAGGCATTAAAGTCGTTTATGGTTTATATAAGGCTAAAATTATTGAATGTATGAATTGCGGGCATTTATGGTCAATTGCCAACGAAAAAATGACCGATGTAAACATAGCAACTCATCTCATAATCGATGCATTTCAGGACAGTTATGATACAGCAGTTCTTGTTTCGGGCGATAGCGATTTGGTACCCCCTATAAAAGCGGTGCATGAGAATTTCAACAGAAAAGCTGTTTCGGTATTCTTTCCGCCTGCACGGCACAATGTTTCTGTGGCAGCAGCTGCCAGAGGTTCTCAGATAATAGGTCGTAAGAAACTTGTTGACAATCAGTTTCCGCCGGAAGTTAAGAAAAATAACGGGTATATACTCCGTAAACCTACAGATTGGTTGTAAATTCAATTTGCTATTCGGGATTGGGGATTATACAAGTAATTATGAGTTGTTATAGTTACACCCTTGTTCGGCTGAGATTCGTCTTTTTTGTTTGTCTGAATTGGGACCTGCCTTGCCGTCAGGCTGGTTTACGTGATTTCAGGATTGCGGGATAGGGTTGCTCCCCTGCTGCTGTTCTTTTACCAATTTACGGTTGTGCCGTCAATTTCGCGATCCCAAAGCAGCTGAGGAAAAGTAAGTGTATGTGATTTATTATTTTCAAAAAAAAGCAATTTCAACCATAAAATATTTGCCCGAAAACTTGACTTGTATCGTTTTTTTTTTTTCTTTTACTTTAATATTAAGTCACAGTTTATCGGCAAGATTGATTATTATGTTGGGTGAAACAGAACTATGATTTAATAAGCATTACATCTTTTTTTTCATACGGAATATCATTGTTATTCGATTTATTTTATTCATTAAGGAATATGTCTAATCGTTTATATAAATATAAAACAGTAAAAAGTTATGAAAAATTTATTATTTATTTCTTTTGTGTGCTGTTCAATTCCCGGATTTTCACAGGAATTACTGAGCCTGGGTCGTATTGGAGCAGATTTAGACTTTGAAAGACCTGAAGAATATAGATTTATTAAAATTGATACTAATAATCTATGGTTTATCACAGAACCAGGAAAAGAAATTCTATTTCTTCCGCCCAATGCAGGTTTTGGCTCACATGCTTTGCTTAGTGATACTTCATTATATTATAGAAGCAATACAATAGCTACCTTCCAGTTCAAGCTTCAGATGCAAGAAGAAGGGAATACTTATTTGATAAATTTTGACCATAAATATGATTTTGAGAAAAACATTGACGGAGGCATTATAGAGACTTCATATGATAATGGTTTGACCTGGCAAAATATCATTTTTGATACGATTATAATGAATCATGTCTGTGAATTGAGAAATTTTTATTCATTATCCGATACAATCCTATCGCTTGGAAACCAGCCAGGATTTACGGGCACACAAAGCAGCATGACTCTTGTTATTATTGAATTTTATCCAAGTGAATATTTGAGAGAAGATACAATGACATTAAGATTTAAATTTGGTTCAGATTCAAATAATACCAATAATGAGGGATGGATGCTTGATCTTTTTCATTTCGGAGGTCAATTTTGGGATGATTTAAAAGAATATTATCAATCTTATATAAAAATTCATCCTGTTCCGGCAAATGACAGGCTTTTATTGGAATCTGAATATGAAAGGATTTCACATGTTGAGGTCTATTCTTTGACAGGACAACTTTTATTAAGCGATATAGGGAATAATCTTAATTCTGTTGATATATCAAAGCTGAATAAAGGATTTTATTTTTTAATGTTAGAGTGTGAAAGTAGTAAAAGATGGATTTCAAAATTTTGTAAAATATGAAAAAGCTTTTACTTCTTCATTTTTTTATGGCTTTTTGGGCTGTAGCTTATAGCCAGACTGTATATAAAACATATTACGGAGATTATGTATATCCAGTTGATACTTTCCGCGTTCTGAATTTTTTCATAAATATTATTTATGATCAATGCGAAAATTGTGATCCATACGAGGACCCTGCTAAAACACCCAATTGGATTCCTGGACCACCAAATACTATTAACACCAATCCACCTGCTTATCTGGCCAATTTCATGGACTCAGATTTGGGCACTGAATTACACGGTACCTATACGAAAAGATATGCAAGTGCTTCTTTTAACAAATTTATTATTCTTGGGGATAATGTTGTTGTTAATATTGCACAATCAAGAGTTACTCCTAACAATACTAATGGCTATTTTGGATATACTAAGTTACTTGATGCTGCAGTAAGCCTAATAAATGAATATGGAGGGTTAACGACAATTAATGGGCACAATAGTATTTCAGACTATGATGATATAGATGCAACAATGACCAATCGATTTCTTACAAAATCACAAGATTACCATAATAATCGTATAGATTTTTTACAGGTCTATTTTAGAAACAGTACAGATACTACAGGAGGGATATCAGGTGGAGGAAGAAGTTATATCCGAATGACAGAATATCTTAAATTTTTAAATGGGGATTCTTGCAGAAATGAACTTGGCACGGTACAAGGTGCATTGGGAAATACTGATTTGTCAAATCCACAATATCCTACCGCTGATATTCATGAAATGGGGCATAATATTTTTGGTCAAAGCAATTCAATTCATATGGGAGGCGGGGGTCCCTTAAATTCTGGTTGTCTGACAACCCTCGAATCAAATGGTGGTTGGTCATTTATGGGGGGATCATACAGCAGCCTGGTTTCGTGTAGCGGATTTGACAGGTGGAGATTAGATTGGAAACCAAGTGGATGTAACTTTTCTATAGCAGTTCAGAATGCAAATTCAGATATTACAAGATCAGATGGGGCAAAAACATTTTATATGCGTGATTTTATCACAGCCGGTGATGCTATTAGAATAAAATTGCCCTATAAAGATGTTGGAAGTCTTGATCAATATATATGGCTTGAAAATCATCGGCTTAAACCGAATAATGGCCATGTGGATTATCCTGCATATTGGGAATATGAGTGCAAAGATGATGGAGTCCCTGGCGTATATGCATATTACCAGGTAGGAAAAGACATTCGAGAAAATACAAACAGAGATACATTGTTGCCACCTTTAACAGACCATCTTGTACCCATTGATGCAGAAGGCAATTGGGATTTCATTTATGCCCCTGATTCAAGTTTACCTTGCATAAATGATGGTAAAACAAAGGCAAGACACCAAATTTATAACAGGGAAAATCCCTTTTCCGGATATAATGATCAGGGAGTTCATTTTTTTGTTCCTGATGGAGTTAACACGCTTAACACTATAACACACAGAATAGAATGCCTTATTAAAGAAAAAGGTGGTGTTACCTATAATAAGCAATCAAATCTTGGAGACAATTGGGATGCCTTTACAAATAATTCTTCAATAAATATTTCATCGAATCCTACACCCTTCAATGTAATTACCTATCATCATTTACATAATGGAGGAGCAGTATTTAAAAACAGTAACTGGACCGATAACGTTAAAATCCACTTAAGCGGCCTTCGGATTGATTTTACCGAGCAGACCGGAGGCATTATGAAAGTTGATATCCGCTGGGATGATTATAATGTAACGAAAAATGTTACCTGGACAGGGGATATAGCGTTACATGAGAGCGTTAATCTGATTTCAGGAAAAACAATAACATTTGATCAAAATTATACGCCGAACAAACACACAAGAGACGCTGTAACCGGTGTGTTCGCCGGTCCGACTTATTTCAGATGTCTGACTAATTCTACATTTGTGATGCAGCCTTCTTCGAATGTTATCCTTCAAAACCTCAGCTCTTTTATTCTTGAGTCGGGCAGCCAGCTTGAGATCAATGACGGTGCAGTTTTCACTGTCAAAAGCGGATGTACACTTCAGATTAAAAACGGAGCAAATTTTGTAGTGAAAGGAACCGGACGGATTGAGGTGGAGAACGGCGGGTATCTTTGCATTGAAGCCGGTGCATCCGGCCAGTTGCAGGATCCTTTGAGTGTAATTAATTTCAGAAACGGTTCAATATTAGGAGTAAATACTGATGTGATTTCAGATCCCGGAACATGTGTTGAAGATATAGCAGCCGATATAAGGGAATACGTTAGCGGGCCCGGTAAGATCAACCTCTATATCCAAAATATAAATTACCTGATCGACACCTATGAAACCGGCGAAAACATTTATGTCGGTTATGATGTAACCGATCCGCCCTATGGTAATGTGCTTATCAATGGCGCGAAAGTTACACTGGATGCCAATGGGGAAATATTCATAAAGAATGGATTTGAGATGGATTCAGGCAGTGAACTGGAAACTAAATAAATTTAAATAATTAATGCTATGAAGAAGTTCATAATTGTAACGTTATCATTAATAGCTGCTCTGACAACAATAGTCAATGCACAGATTAAGGTCATTTCAAATGGGAATGTAGGTATTGGATTGACTGCATCTCCAGCAGAAAAATTACATATCAACGGCTCAGTCAGAGGTAATCAAAGTGGTGCGCTTCGTATAAATTCTGGTGAAGGTTATATTGATGTTGGACCTAAAAATAATAGTTTTGCACATTTCTTCACGGATAGATATCAATATTATTTTGATAAAAAGATTATTATTGGAGAAGGGATGATTGCTAGTTATCATTCTGTTGATCTGAAATTATGCACTGGTTTGTATTATACTACTAGAATTCACGTGAGCAATTCAACAGGTAATGTTGGCATTGGCAGAACTCCGCATTCAACATATAAACTTGATGTAGAAGGTGATGTTGCCTCTTATGGACAAGTATTATCATCAGACATACGTTTGAAAGATAATATCATGCCCCTTGAGACGGATATAGAAAAAATGGATTTATTAAATCCTATAACCTTTACATTTAAAAAACCTGAAATTGAAAAAACAAGATCGGACATAATTGATACTACTATTAATGAAATATTAGCAAATCCTAATAACGAACAGTTTTACGATCAGATCAGGTACGGTTTTTCTGCCCAGGAGCTGCAAAAAGTATTTCCCGACCTTGTAACAGCTGATGAAAACGGTTTTCTGCGTGTTAATTACATTGGAATGATCCCTGTTTTGGTTGATGTATTAAAAGAACAACACCAACAAATTGAAACCCTGCAAACAATCATTACCCTTCATGAAGAGGAAATCGTAAATATTAAAAAGCAATTGGAAACTTTGCAAACATCCGGCTCAACACTAAAAAGTACCGGCTCAGTTTCAACTGAAAAGATAGTTACAACCAACAGTTCAGCTTTATATCAAAATACCCCGAATCCTTTTACCCTTGACACCAGAATTGAATATTTTCTGGCCGATAGCATTAATAAGGCATCGATTATCATTCATGATCTTCAGGGCAGTGAAATCAAACAAATACAATTATCAGCAACAGGTGCCGGAAATGTCATAATCAATGGTTCAGAATTAAAGGCAGGAATGTATTTATATACGCTCATTACCAATAATAGTATTGTGGATACAAAAAGGATGATATTGACACAGTAATTTAATAAACAAAACATTATTGAATAGCAATTGATTATCATTTTATTTATTTCTTCAGCAAACTCCCGGCCTTCAGCATCAGGTCGAGTAAAATGATCTTGCTGTTGCCGTTGCGCTCTATATCGTAGACAGCTTTGTTGAGTTCTTCAGTTAAAGGTGCGACATTATGCGCCCGGACATAATTTGAAAACTTTATGGAAAACTCTTCTTCGTCCGCATTCATAAAATTCAGTCCGGGCTGGTTGAAGTGCTTTACCATATTTTCACGAATCAGCCTCAGGGCATATTCAAGGAAGGCTTTTTGCTTTTCGCGCGTCAGGGCATTCAGGGTATCAATGGTTTTCATGCCTGCCTCGATATTGCCGGTGTATCCTTCCCGCATGAAATTACCGAAAGTCATCAGCAGGAAACTTTCCTCCTCGTCCTCACCGATGAGTTCCAGGGCCCTGGCATAGTTTCCCGAGGCCAGGCGGGCAATATGCGCTGATTTTGCGGCTTCAACACCGTTCCTGGTCTGCAGGGCGCTGATTATGTCCTCATCGTCAACGAGGGGCACTTTTACCGGAAAGCATCTCGACCGGATGGTGGCGAGCAACAGGTCGGGATTCTCGGTGATCAGCAAAAAAATGGTCATGGCAGGCGGCTCCTCCAGCAGTTTCAGCAGTTTGTTGGAAGCCACGTCGTGCATCTTCTCGGCCATCCAGATGACGGCGATCTTAACATCCGACTCGTAGGATTTGAATGATAGCTTTTTGGCGATGGCATCGCTTTCCTTTTCCTTGATCAGTCCCTGCTTGTTCTCCAGCTCAATGAAGGAATACCAGTCGTTAAGCCCGGCATAGGGCTGCTGCAGCACAAAACTCCTCCATTCCGGGAGGAAATCGTCACAATACGGATCATCTTTTTTTGAGGCGGTGGTATTCACCGGGAAGAGAAAATGAAGGTCGGGGTGCACAAGCTTCCGGTATTTCAGGCAGCTGGGGCATTGGCCGCAGGAGTCTTCCTGTTTTTCTCCGGTGCACGAGATGTATTGCGCATAGGCTATGGCCAGGGGAAGGGCGCCGGTGCCAGCTTGACCGAAGAACAGCTGGGCATGGCTTACCCGGTTGTTTTTTACCGATTGCACAAGCCTCTTTTTAAGGGCTGCCTGGCCTATTATTTCACTGAAAAACATAAAACACAAAATGCTATGATAAAACCATGGAAGAAATGCAAATTAACCACTAAAACACGAAATCACAAAAAAGAAAGAAGCCACCCAATTGGATGTTATAAAAAGCATTCATTTTGGTGGTGTTCAAAGGTAAATAAAATAACTTTTTTATCTTTGTTCCTCCATGTAACAAAAATCAAATAACATGCAAACGATCGATAAATACAGTTTCAAAGGTAAACGGGCCATCGTCCGCGTGGACTTCAATGTGCCCCTGAACAAGCAGACTTTTGAGGTGACCGATGACACCCGCATCAGGGGAGCCCATCCGACCATTAAAAAAATACTGGCTGACGGCGGTTCGGCCATCCTGATGTCGCATCTCGGGAGGCCCGACGGCAAACCCCAGGATAAATATTCGCTGAAGCACGTGGTGCCGGCGGTTGAAAAAGTATTGGGCAAATCCGTGAAATTTGCAGGTGACTGCATGGGCGAAGCGGCCAAAAAGATGGCTGCCGAACTGAAGCCCGGCGAAGTGATGCTGCTCGAAAACCTTCGTTTTTATGAGGAAGAGGAAGGCAAGGCCTATTCACTGGCTGAAGACGCCACCGATGAACAGAAAAAGGAAGCCAAGTCCAGGGTAAAGGAAAGCCAGAAGAATTTCGTGAAGCAGCTGGCAAGTTACGCCGACTGCTATGTGAACGATGCCTTCGGTACAGCCCACAGGGCGCATGCTTCCACAGCACTGATCGCCTCCCATTTCCCGGACAACAGCATGTTCGGCTTCCTCATTGAAAGCGAGCTGAAGGCGATGGACAAGGTGTTGAAGGCAGCTGAAAAGCCTTTCACCGCCATCATGGGCGGGGCCAAGGTGTCAGACAAGATCCTGATCATCGAGAACCTGCTGAACCGCGTTCAGAACCTCATCATCGGCGGGGGCATGACCTATACCTTCATCAAGGCACAGGGCGGAAAGATCGGAAAATCGCTTTGCGAAGAGGATAAACTAGGCCTGGCCCTGGATATCCTGAAAAAGGCAAGGGAAAAGGGCGTGAACGTATACCTGCCGGTCGACGCCGTCAATGCCGATGCCTTTGATGCCAATGCCAACACCGGCTTGTCAAAGATCGACCAGACGCCCGACGGATGGATGGGTCTGGATATCGGTGAAGAGACCATTAAGATATTCAGTGAGGTCATTGAAAATTCGAAGACCATCTTGTGGAACGGACCGATGGGCGTGTTTGAAATGGACAAATTTGCAAAAGGTACTTCGGCCATTGCACAGGCCATTGCCCGGGCCACGGCAAAAGGTGCTTTCAGTCTAATCGGCGGCGGAGATTCCGTGGCAGCCATCAACAAGAACAAGCTGGCCGACAGGGTAAGCTATGTCTCCACCGGCGGCGGCGCCATGCTCGAATACATGGAAGGCAAAGAACTGCCGGGCATCAAGACGATCCGGGGGTAAGATTGCAGTTCCCCTATATTATAACCCGTTTCGGCTATATTGCAGGAACGGGTTTTTTACGGATGATAGTCTGAATTCGTGTTGTAGACTGTCGACCGTCGACCGTCGACGGTCGTCTTGCTGCAACCGGTTTACTTCCTAAGGCCTGTAATATTTTGCAAATATTTTGCTCATTTGTCCCTTGCGTATTACTTTTACCGTTTGACGCTGAGGAAATTTCCCATGCGGCCCTAAACTAAAAGAAAAAACCATGGATCAAAAGATCGCCATCCTGGGTGCAGGTAACCTGGGGACTTCACTCGCGAAGGGATTGCTGGCTTCACAGCAGGTAACCATCGCCGGACTGATCATGACCGATAAACGCGGACACCGGATCAGCTACCTTACGGAAAAGGGCTTTACCGTGACCGATGATAATGCCGAAGCCGTGCGGCAGGCAAAAATAGTGGTCATGTCCATCAAACCCCAGCAGTTTGAAAACCTGGCACAGGAAATAAAAGACCATATAAGCCCCGATCATGTCGTGTTATCCACCATTACCGGGGTGACCCTGAAAGAGATCGAATCGGCGCTCGGCAAGGTTCCCGTTTTCAGGATCATGCCCAATACAGCACTGGCCATCTGTGAATCCATGACCTGCATCACCTCAAAGAATGCCAATGCTGAACACCAGGAAATGGTAATGTCGATGTTCAATAAAATGGGAAGCACCCTTGAGATCAGCGAAGATATGATGGGTGCGGCCACCGTGGTCGGCGCCTGCGGCATTGCGTTTGCCCTGCGATTCATGCGTGCCATGTCACAGGGAGGCATCGAGATCGGATTCAATTCCGAAATGTCACAGCTCATTACGGCACAGACCGTAAAAGGGGCTGCCAGGCTGATCCTCGAGACCAACAACCACCCGGAACGGGAGATCGACAAGGTGACAACCCCTCAGGGCATCACCATTTCGGGATTGAATGAAATGGAACACCAGGGCCTGAGTTCTGCGGTGATCAGGGGATTGATCACTTCCTTCACCAAACTGGAACACCTCATGGAGAAAGACTCCAAAAATAAATAAGGAATATAAGAGGTTATTATCCGAAAAAATTTATTTTTGTCATTTAATACGCTGTCATTCATGATCACCATTGAAGATTTTCCCGCATACCTGCTGGAGCAGTATAACAATTTCAAAAAGGAAGTCCCTTCGATGACCAAGGCTCACCGGTTTATTGACAACATGATCTATTTCCTGTTCCCGTTCAAAATCGACAAAAAATGCACCCGGCCTCTTATCGAGCTCAACCTGGCCCAGCTGCAGATCGACCTGCGCGACATACTGGATCCGCTTGAACCGGTGCTGGAGGAACCGGCCAGCAGCATCACCCGAAAATTCTTCTCCACGGTGCCCTCCATCTATGAAAGCCTGGTGCAGGATGCAAAGTTGTTTGTTGATTTTGATCCTGCTGCCAGATCGGTTGAAAGTGTGATCCTGTATTATCCCGGATTTTATGCCATAGCGGTTTACAGGCTTTCTCATGAACTCTTTAAGCTGAAGATTCCCTATCTGCCGCGCATGATCTCGGAATTTGCCCACAGCAAGACCGGCATTGACATTCATCCGGGAGCACAGATCGGCAGCCATTTTTTTATCGACCACGGCACCGGGATCGTGATCGGGGAGACCACCGTCATCGGCAACAATGTAAAAATATACCAGGGGGTGACCCTGGGTGCCTTGAGCGTGGCCAAAAGTATGAAAGGAAAGAAAAGACATCCCACCCTCGGCGACAATGTGATCGTTTATTCAGGCAGCACCATACTGGGCGGAGACACGGTAATCGGTCATAATACGGTTGTAGGGGGGAATGTATGGCTCACCAAAAGCGTTGCGCCGAATTCCGTGGTTTATCACGAAAGCCAGGTAACGATAAGAGACAGCAAGGACTTCAAGGAACCTATAAATTTTGTCATATAACGCCATGAAAGCATCAAACATACTGGAAACCATAGGCAATACGCCTCATGTTAAACTCAACCGGCTCTTCCCTTCCACCCATGAGGTGTGGTTAAAACTTGAGCGGTTCAATCCGGGCGGAAGTATCAAGGACCGCATTGCCCTGGCCATGGTCGAGGATGCAGAAAAAAAGGGTCTGCTGAAACCGGGTTCGGTGATCGTTGAACCCACCTCGGGCAATACCGGCATCGGGCTTGCGATGGTGGCAGCCGTAAAGCAATACCGGCTCATCCTGGTGATGCCTGAATCCTTTTCAGTGGAAAGGCGCAAGATCATGGCTGCCTACGGGGCTGAATTTGCCCTCACGCCCCGTGAAAAGGGGATGAAAGGGGCCATTGAGAAAGCGCATGAGATAGCCGCATCCGATCCGGATGCCTGGATTCCCATGCAGTTTGAGAATGAAGCCAACATTGAAGTGCATAAAGCTACTACCGCCCGGGAGATCCTGAACGACTTTCCCGGGGGGATCGATTATCTGATCACGGGCGTAGGCACCGGGGGTCATATTACGGGCATTGCAGAGGTGCTCAAGCCGAAGTTTTCCGGGCTGAAAGTCTTTGCCGTTGAGCCTGAGCTTTCCCCCGTGATCAGCGGCGGACAACCCGGTCCGCACCCGTTGCAGGGTATCGGTGCAGGCTTCATTCCCAAAAACCTGCATAAGGAAGTCCTTGACGGCGTCATTACCGTTTCAAAGGAGGAGGCTTTTCATTATGCACAAAGGATAGCAAAGGAGGAAGGCATTTTTGCCGGCATTTCTTCCGGTGCAACCCTCGCGGCATTGGCCAAAAAGCTGCCTGAAATACCTTCCGGTTCCCGGGTGCTGGTCATCAATTATGACAGCGGCGAACGTTATCTTTCGGTGGAAGGTTTGTTTTAAGGCGGGAAGGGGCCTGAAATACGGCGGATCATTACCGGATGATGGTAAAATGAAATATTTTCCCTATCTTTATTTGACAGGAAAATAATGCAATATTGCTGAATATGACGCATCCCGCCACCTTGTTATATGTAGATGATGAGCCTCTGAACCTCCAGCTTTTTGCCTTTAATTTCAAGCATCTATTTGATATTAAGACCGCTGAATCGGGAGATGACGGTCTTGAGATCCTGCGGTCGGATCCTAATGTTTCGGTCGTTATCAGTGATATGAAAATGCCCGGCATGAACGGCATTGAATTCATCCAGAAGGCAAAGCAGCATTCTCCCGGGATCATTTGTTTTATTCTCACCGGTTTTGACATCAACGATGAGATATTATTCGCCTTGCGGGAAAAGCTCATAAAAAAATACTTCAGAAAGCCGTTCAGCATGAAAGAGATTGAAAAGGCCATCCTGGAAGAACTTTGACAACATTAACCCGCATTAGCATGTACAACAGGATTATTATTAACATAAAACCCCTGGGTTTTATGTGGAATACCCTCGATCCGTTTTTGTTCTGTGTGCATCATCATGATCTTTATCCGGCTGCTAACGAAATGATGGGTCCTGCAGCATCGCTGAAGGGAAGGAATATCGGACAGGATTTTACGCTGAGGGACGGATGGAGGATGTACCATGGGAAGACCGTTCCGGGATTCCCGGCACACCCGCATCGCGGATTTGAAACCGTTACCGTAGTGCTGAACGGGTTGGTTGACCATTCGGATTCCCACGGGGCTGCCGGCAGGTACGGAAACGGAGACGTGCAATGGATGACAGCCGGTGCCGGACTGCAGCACAGCGAAATGTTCCCCCTGCTGAACAGGGATGATGATAATCCGTTGGAGTTGTTCCAGATCTGGCTGAATCTTCCGGCTTCACGCAAATTTGCCAAACCGCACTATGCCATGCTCTGGGCTGAAGACATTCCGGTTTACAGGGCCAAAGATGAATCGGGTAAAACAATTGAGATAAGAATGGTGGCCGGTCGCCTGCATGATGTATCGGCCCCGCCTCCGGCACCGGATTCCTGGGCAGCTGACCCGGGCAATGACATAGCCATCTGGGTGATGAAACTCGAAGGCCATGCCCGGTGGACCATCCCGCCATCGGCACCCGGTGTGAACCGTATCCTGTATTTTTATAAGGGATCGGCTGTCCGTATTGCAGGAATCGAAATTCAGCCTTATCAGTCGGTTGAAATGATGGCAGAAGAGGAAGCAGTCCTTGAAAACGGCAAGGGGGATGGACTATTCCTCTTATTGCAGGGGCGTCCCATCAGCGAACCTGTAGTACAACACGGGCCTTTTGTAATGAATACAAACTCGGAAATCCAGCAGGCCATACATGATTTCTATGAGACCGGTTTCGGCGGCTGGCCCTGGCCACGGCCTGATATGGTGCATGGTTGGGAAAAGAAGCGCTTTGCGAAGTATGCAAATGGCCAGATGGAAGAGAGATAGGGAAAAGTAATCTTTGTCACTTGTCACTTGTCACTCGTCACTATTACTGACAAACGCCACCCTCCTGTTGTCCGGCGCCCAGCTGGGCACGTTGATGGTTCCCTGGCCGCCGTACAGATAAGCAACGATTTTAGGCTTCCCGCCGCCGGCGGGCATCAGCCGCAGGTATACCGGTTTGTAATAAGGATGATCCCCTGAGTTCACTTCCAGCCCATAGGACAGAAAGATAATCCATTTTCCGTCGGGCGAAACATGGGGGAACCAGTCATTGAAACCATCGTCCGTCATTTGTTCCTGTTCGCTTCCGTCAGGTTTCATCCGCCAGATCTGCATCATGCCTGTGCGGTTGGAGTTAAAATATATGCATTTGCCGTCAGGTGAGAATTCCGAGCCGTCATCCAGACCTGCTGCATCTGTGAGCCTGATCTCCTTCTTCCGTCTTACGGATATTTTGTAGATGTCGTACTGATCATTTCTGGCTCCTGTGAAGAGCAGGTACCTGCCGTCGGGCGACCACCCGTGCAGGTAGGAAGGTCCCAGTTTCGTTATCCGTTTGGGCTTTGCACTGCCTTCAACGGGTAAGGTGTAGATGACGGATTGATCACCGTCTTTTGCGCTGTGGTGGCTTATCCCGATCATCTTCCCGTCGAAGGAGAGAACGTGATCGTTGTTGTTGGCCGTGGCAAATCCGGTATTGATTTTTACCGCGTTATTGGTTATAAGGTCATAACGATAAAGCAATCCATCGGCATTGTAGATAATGCTCTTACCATCGGCAGTCCAGTTGGGAGCCTGGATCGCATCCGGCGCAGTGTAAATTATCTTCCTGCGGCCGGTTTCAATATCCAGTATTTCCAGGTTGCTTCCGATGTAGTCGCGGTAGGGAACAAAGCCTTCCGGTGCCGGAATGGTGATCCTTACATTATGGAAGATGGCTTTTTCCAGTACTTCGGCATTATGTGAGCACATAAATAATCCGATGTACACTTCATCCTGCAGGAATTCACCGGCCAGTGCAGTGGTTACAAAAGGTTCACCCCATGCGGCCACCGACATGATGCAGGAATTCCCTTTTCTTTCCAGTTGAACGATACCGGGACCGTTGACGGGAGACCTGATTTCTTCCATATTTCCTCCGCCTGTTTTCCGGTATTGCAGCGAGGTTAGCCCGTCGCCATGCACCACTGCACTGATGTGAGCAGCACCGGTGTCAAGGCTGTTCCGGATCATCCATCCGGTTTTCCGGTGCGGGTCGACGCCTTTTCCCAGGAATTCAACCTGCGCGGTAAGGATAAAATCGCCCTTAATTTTCTTCCACAGGAAATGAAACTCATCGCGGTCGAACCATATGTTCTTTCCCGATCCCGCAATTCTGTATTCCTGTTGATCAGCCTGATAAATAACCGAACCGGGTTTGCTGACAAGGCCGATATCCTGACAGCCGTCAAAAGATCCCAGTGTGCCGTGCTGTGCAAAGACTGTAACTGACATGATCATGAAGCTTACAGTGTTCAGAATGATGATTTGATTGAAGCGGAGGATCATATATCATGATTTTAGAATCGTGTCACCCCGCCTGTCATGGCGAATTTCATGACTTCGCCGGGCGGAAGGTCGAGCGGCCTGACGTGTTCCCTGGGAACGATGAACATTTCACCCGACCAGTTATAGGAATGGGGGAAGAGCACGGTCACCTTGTCCTTGATCCCCAGGTCAGACAGGTCCTCTGAGGTGATGAATCCCACTTTTTCGAGTTCCGAAACCAGGTTAACCTTCACCAGTACGGGCCTGGTGAATTTCTTCTTCTCGCCCACGAACGCATTGAAGAAATCGGTGAGCGCGGAATAGAGCATCTTAACGATGGGAGCCTTTTCAAATAACCTGTTGATGAAGTTGCCGATGGGTTTGAACAGGATTGACTGGCCGATCCAACCCAGCAGGGCAATCACGGTAAAGGTGATAAGCAGTCCGATACCCGGTATCTGAACGTGGAAGATGCTGTTGACGTAGTTGCGCACAGGGCCGTCGATCTTTTCAAACACCCAGTACAGGATAAAAATCGTAATGCCTGCCGGTGCAACCAGCAACAGGCCCTGAAGGAAGTAACGAAAGATCTTTTTCATAGAGAGCATGGTATTTTTGTTTACGGTAATAAGCTGGTACTGATCATTGCGTTGTTGGCCAGATAAAGTTAGTATTAATGCGGATCAAGCGAAAGCAATATCGGCCAAATTTGCAGCCTTCATAATTATTTACAGGGTACCGGGAACGGGGAGCCTGTGCCTGAGCGGCGCAGGGATTTTTAAGGCTATCCTTAATAGCCTGGCAGCGTCGTCAGACCTGCCGGGTTTTTTTTCTGTACACCGGGGCAGGAACGTTTAAAAAGCATCGATAATATGATCAACAGACTGGTATCCGGGTCTTAATATGACGGAGACCACGTCAAAACGTATATCGACATCCAGTTGCCTGAAACTGACAAAGGCTTCGGCTGCCAGGGTCATGAATTGCCGTTTCCTGCCGTCAACCGCTTCTTCGGGCGCACCGAACCAGTCGCTGCTGCGGGTTTTGACTTCAACAAAAACCAGGTCCTGGCCGTCCCGTGCTATAATGTCCACCTCTTTGTGATGGAACCTCCAGTTTTTTTCCACCAGGGTATAGCCCTTATTCAGCAGGTACTGAAGGGCAATGTCCTCTCCCTTTTTTCCAAGGGCTGAACGGTTATTCATATATACTTTGCAAAGGCCTTCCGGCCGGTGTTATTCAAAAAGCAGCCTGCCTTTACCGGTGCCGACCTGCAGGGTCACCTCCCTTCCCAGGATCAGGGCCATGTTAGGTCGTATATGTCCGGCGGGAAAACCGAACATGACCGGGTAATCATATTCTTCTACGGCTTCGCGGATGACATCGTTGGCCGTTTTCCGGAACCCGGACACGGAGACTTTCATGCCTGTCATGCCTCCGACTATAAGTCCCTTCAGCGCTTTCAGCTTTCCTCCGGTCTTCAGGTTCATGATCATGCGGTCGATATGATAAAGGTATTCCCCGACGTCTTCGATAAACAGAATCTTTCCGGCCGTGTCAATATCATGCTTTGTTCCGCGCATACTGTACAGTACTGATAAATTGCCGCCGACCAGCGTGCCGGAGGCTTCTCCCATGCGGTTTTGACGGACCGGCTTCACGGTGTACCCGTTGAGTTGGCCAAACATGGCCTTTTTAAGCGATTCCAGCGAGGAAAGATCTTTTTTCCCGGCCTGGATATGCCGGGGCATAATGGCATGCAGGCTTTCGGTATTCAGGGTTTTCTGGATCATGGCATGCAATACGGTAACGTCACTGCATCCGATGACCCACTTAGGAAATTCACTGAAACGCGAGTAATCAAGTTTATCGACAATACGGATGGACCCGTATCCGCCCCTGGCACAAAGGATGGCTTTAATGCCGGGATCATCGATCATCTGTTGAAAATCGGAAGCCCGTTGCTCATCATTCCCGGCAAACGAATTTTTCCGGCGGTAGAGGTTCTTGCCCATGGCAGCTTTCAGCCCCCATGAATCGAGAACGGACAGGAACTGCGAAAGCTCTTCGGCCTTCACGTAGCTTGCCGGTGCAACAATGCCCACAGTGTCGCCCTTTTTCAACCAGGGAGGTGTGATCATACCGATTGAATTACTCACCCTAAAACTACCACAAAAAATTGTTATTTTTTACACCACCAAAGCACAAAAACACGAAAAGAATACAGCCATTAGGTCTGCTTTGACCGATTGAATAATCAACCTGTTTAGTGCTTTTGTGTTTTTGTGGTTTGATGCTTTATTTTTACCGGTGGTCTCAGGTAAGCATGTTTTCAATATCTTTGTTGCTTTAACAAAGCCGGAATCCTTATATATCATGCAAAAAAAATACAGGCGTCATCTTATTACGGCGGCATTGCCCTATGCAAACGGGCCGGTTCATATCGGTCATCTCGCCGGGGTATATGTTCCTGCCGACATTTATGTCCGTTATCTTCGGATGAAAGGCGAAGATGTGATCTTCATCTGCGGCTCGGATGAGCACGGGGTGCCCATCACCATCAAAGCCCGGCAGGAGAAAGTCAGTCCACAGGACATCGTGGATAAATATCATGCCATCATCAAAAAGTCATTCGAGGAATTTGGCATTTCCTTCAGCATTTATTCACGCACCACATCGAAGGTACACTATCAGACAGCCTCCGATTTTTTCAGCACCTTGTACAAAGGAGGCGAATTCATTGAGAAGACTTCCAGCCAGTATTATGACGAAGAGGTTAAGCAGTTCCTGGCCGACCGGTATATCACCGGAACCTGTCCCCATTGCGGGAATGATTCAGCTTACGGAGATCAATGCGAGCGGTGCGGTACATCGCTTAACGCTACCGACCTGGTCAATCCCAGGTCGATGCTGAGCGGCAGCAAGCCGGTGATGAAAGACACTTTTCATTGGTTCCTGCCGCTGGACAGGCATGAAAAGGCCTTACGGAAGTGGATACTGGAGGAGCATAAAGACTGGAAGCCGAATGTATACGGACAATGCAAGTCGTGGCTTGATGCCGGCCTTCAGCCCCGCGCGGTCAGCCGCGATCTCGACTGGGGCATACCGGTGCCGGTGGAAGGGGCGGAAGGAAAAGTACTGTACGTATGGTTTGATGCCCCCATAGGCTATATTTCGGCCACCCGGGAATTGCTTCCCGATGACTGGGAGAAATACTGGAAGCAGGATGATACCCGCCTGATCCATTTCATCGGCAAGGACAATATCGTATTTCACTGCATCATTTTCCCGGTGATGCTGAAAACCCACGGGGAATACGTACTTCCCGACAACGTACCGGCCAATGAGTTCCTGAACCTCGAAGGGGATAAGATTTCGACTTCCCGCAACTGGGCGGTATGGCTTCATGAATACCTTGAGGAATTCAAGGGCAAGCAGGATGTGCTTCGGTATGTGCTTTGCGCCACCATGCCGGAGGCCAGGGACAATGATTTCACCTGGAAGGATTTCCAGGCGCGCAACAACAACGAACTGGTAGCCATCCTGGGCAATTTCGTAAACCGTACCCTGGTGCTGACTCAGAAATACTTTGACGGTCGGGTGCCGGAACCCGGTATCATGCATGACGCCGACCAGCAGACCCTCGATGAGATAGGAAAGATTAAGCAGGCCGTTGAGGATAACCTCGATAATTTCCGATTCAGGGAAGCCCTGAAGGCAGGGATGGACCTGGCACGGCTGGGCAACAAGTACCTGGCCGATACCGAACCCTGGAAACTGATCAAAACCGATGCGGCGCGGGTCATGACCATTCTGCACGTGTCGTTGCAGATTACGGCCAACCTGGTTATCATCATGGAGCCCTTCCTTCCGTTCACCTCGGCAAAACTGGCCGGTTACCTGAACCTGAAGGGGCTGAGCTGGAAGGACGCCGGCAGCCTGTCGCTGCTGAAAGCAGGAGATGCCTTGAAAGAGCCCGGATTGCTGTTTGAGAAGATCGAGGATGAGGCTGTGGAAAAACAACTGCAGAAACTGCAGAAAACCAAGGAGAGCAATGCGGGATTAAAGCCTGCCGCGAAGCCACAGAAGCCGGCCGTTACCTATGATAATTTTGCCGCCATGGACATCCGTACGGCAACCGTGATCGAAGCCGTAAAGGTACCGAAAACCGATAAACTGATGCAGCTGAGGCTGGACACCGGCATGGATGAACGTACCGTTGTTTCAGGTATTGCCGGGTTTTTCAGTCCCGAAGACCTGGCGGGCAAACAGGTATGCCTGCTGGCCAACCTGGAACCCCGGGTGATCAAAGGAATCACCTCTCACGGTATGATACTGCTGGCCGAGAACGCTGACGGAAAGCTGGTGCTGGTAACACCCACGCAGGGAGTTAACAACGGCTCGGAAGTGAAATGAAATTTGAAAATTTGAAGATTTGAAGATTTGAAAGCCTTCCGGCAGGCAGGTTTGAAGGTCAGATTACGATGACATGGGTAGCAGATTGGGTATTTCTCCTTGTCCCTTGTCCCTTGTCCCTTCTTCTTACCTTCTCATCACCCAAAGCGGAAGATCCAGTTCCTGTTTCAGCTTCCGCATTTCCGCCATGGCTGTTTCCCTGGAATCATAGGCCTGCAAGGCGACATAGAAGAAATCGTCGTTTTTGCGAATGATAAGGGGACTGTATCCTTTTTTCTCCAGCTGGTTCTTCTGACGGTCGGCATTGCCGGGAATCAGGAAGCTTCCTGCGATGATGTGGAATTCACCTCCCGGCGTCTGCGCAGCTTCAGTGACCGCAGGTTCTGTTAAAACTGCCGGAGGTGCTGCCTGTGAAACAGCGGGCCGGAATTCAGCCTGTGTCTCCGTCATTTTTGCCGGTTCTTCATAGTATAACGCTTTTTCCTTGGATGACTGTTCCGCCAGCCTTTGGTCGATGTCACCTGCAACCAGGCTATCATCAGAAGCATCCGCCGGCTCGGTAACAATCCTGTCGGGATTTTCTTCGCTGATCATGGTGACAGGCTCGGCTTTAATAAACAAGGGTTTCAGGTATTGGTCAAAGAGACCGGTGAAATAAACCAGACCTGCGCCAAGCAGCACCAGGGCAGCGATAACGGCGGCCAGGGGGGGCCTGAAACGCCTTTTGGCGACAGGGTGAACAACCGGGGGGGGAAGGTTTCTCCGGGGTATTTCCGTTGCCGGCCTGGGTGGGGCGGGGATTTCCACTTCCGGCAGGCCGAAGGACTGAATCCGGAAATTCCGGCCTGAAAGGGGTTTAAATGCAAGATTTCCGCTGCTGTCCTTCATCAGGGTCCCGACCTCATCGATCAATGCCATGCCTTTTTCCTGGAGGCTCCTTTTAAGGCCCGCTAAATATTCATCCACAACCAGCCTTGCCTCTTCTTCCTCCATATTGTTTTTTGTGGCCACGCGTGATATGAGCAGACCGTTATCGGTAACCATGTGGCTGTCGAAAACGATTTCCATGGAAGGGGGATTGAACAGGTTGGAACTTTTCTGTATTTCAGCCGGGTGGTAGCGTGTGACAAAGCCTCCCAGCCCGGGAAGAATGAGTCCTTCATGATACAATATCAGGTCTTTTATGTCCGGCGCGAGATTCACAACAGTTAAAATTGAGGAATAAATATACAAGTAACAAATGTAATAAAATCCTGAGGACATTAATTTTTTAAACAGGGATCATTGTTTTTATCAACCTCATTAAGCGATCAGATATTTTCATTATCCTGTTCCTTTCATTATCTTCGCAGCGTTAATGATCAGTCCGTTCAATCCGATTAAACTCAAAGCCGAAGGTTATGAACAAGATTCATATGGTTGACCTCCAGGGGCAGTATCATAAAATAAAATCTGAGATCGATGGTGCCATCGGGCGGATTATTGAGTCGGCCTCCTTTGTGAAGGGGCCCGAGGTAAAGGAATTTGAAAGGGAGCTGGCCCGTTATCTTGGCGCAGGCCATGTCATTGCCTGTGCCAACGGGACGGATGCCCTGCAGGTAGCCCTGATGGCACTGGACCTTAAACCGGGTGATGAAGTGATCACGCCCGATTTCACCTTTATTGCCACCGTTGAAGTGATTGCATTGCTGGGTTTGAAACCGGTACTGGTGGATGTCAATCCCGACGATTTCACCCTCGGGCTGGAATCGTTAAAAAAGGCCATAACCCCGAGAACCCGTGTTATCATCCCGGTGCACCTGTTCGGGCAGTGTTCCAACATGCAGGAGATAATGGACCTGGCCAGGGAAAACCATTTGTATGTTGTTGAGGATAATGCCCAGGCCATCGGATCAGATTACCGGTTCAGCGATGGTGTTGTCAAAAAGGCAGGCACTATTGGGGATATCGGATGTACCTCCTTTTTTCCTTCGAAGAACCTGGGATGCTTTGGTGACGGAGGTGCCCTGATTACGCACGACGACAGGCTGGCAGACAGGCTTGCAACAATAATCAACCACGGTATGAAGGTGAGGTATTACCATGACATGATAGGCGTCAACTCCCGCCTCGACACATTGCAGGCAGCCATTCTCAGGGTGAAGCTGAAATATCTCGATGATTACATCAGGGCCAGGCAGCAGGCCGCGGCTTTTTACGACAATGCCTTTAAAGCTTTGAACGGGGTGATCATTCCCTTCCGGAATCCTTTCAGCACCCATGTCTTTCACCAGTACACCATCAGGATGCGCAGCCTGAGCCGCGACAAGCTGAGAGAACACCTGGAATCCAAAGGCATCCCTGCCATGGTGTATTATCCTGTTCCCCTGCACCGGCAAAAGGCATTTCAATATCTGGGACTGCAGGACAAGGATTTCCCGGTCACCGAGGACCTGTGCAGTACAGTATTGTCGTTGCCCATGCACACCGAACTCGATAACGGACAGCTGCAATATATAACCGACCAGGTAACAAGTTTTATCAATTCCTGATGAACCATGGAAAAGCAATATTTCGCCCATGAGTCTGCTATCATCGATGCGGGTTGCACGATAGGCAAGGACACCAAAATATGGCATTTCACGCATGTCATGCCCGATTGCGTCATCGGTGATCACTGCAACCTGGGACAAAATGTGGTGGTGATGCCCGGTGTGGTGCTGGGCAGCAATGTCAAGGTACAGAATAATGTGTCGCTTTATACCGGGGTGATCTGTGAGGACGATGTATTCCTGGGGCCTTCCATGGTGTTTACCAATGTAATCAACCCACGCAGCGCGGTTAACCGGAAGGAAGAATATAAAAAGACGCTGGTGGAGAAGGGAGCCACCATAGGCGCCAATGCCACCATTGTCTGCGGTGTCAAAATCGGGCATTATGCCTTCATCGGCGCCGGGGCCGTTGTCACCAAAGATGTTGCTCCCTATTCCCTGGTGGTGGGAAATCCTGCCCGGCACCTGGGCTGGATGAGTGAATATGGACACCGCCTGAGTTTTGATGATAAGGGAATCGCCGAATGCCCCGAGAGCAAAGAAAAATACAGGCTTGATCAGGGCAGGGTGGTCAAATTATAACACACCATTGCATTATGATGAAATCATTGGTTTTGGTAACCGGAGGGACCGGATATATCGGTTCGCATACTGCGGTTGAGCTTATCCAGGACGGATATGAAGTAGTTATCGTTGATAATCTTTCCAATTCGCAGATCGGGGCATTGGATGGTATTGAGTCCATCACCGGTGTCAGGCCTCATTTTGAGAATTTTGACCTGTGCAACCTTGAGCAGCTGAGACAATGCTGCGGGAAATACCCCGGACTCAAAGCCATCATTCATTTTGCAGCGTTGAAGGCTGTGGGCGAATCGGTTGAAAAGCCCCTCGATTATTACCACAACAATTTTGAATCCCTGATCAACCTGTTGCGGGTCATGGGAGAATTCAACATACCCAGCCTGGTATTTTCTTCGTCCTGCACCGTTTACGGTCAGCCCGACAGATTGCCGGTCACCGAAGACTCTCCCGTCAAAACAGCCAGCTCCCCTTATGGCAATACCAAACAGGTTTCTGAGGAGATCATCCGGGATGCCATACAGGCGAATCCGGCCATTAAATGCATATCCCTGCGGTATTTCAATCCGGTAGGTGCCCATCCCTCAGCTCTTATCGGCGAGTTGCCGCTGGGAGTGCCGCTGAATCTGGTGCCTTACCTGACACAGACTGTGATCGGCGACCGGCCTGAACTCAGGGTCTGGGGCAGTGATTATGAAACACCTGACGGAACCGGCATACGTGATTACATCTATGTGGTTGACCTTGCGAAAGCCCATGTGGTGGCGATAGGGAGGCTCATGGAAAGCCGGAACAAAAAGCCCTATGAAGTATATAACCTGGGTACCGGGAAGGGCTATTCCGTAATGGAAATTATCAGGACGTTTGAAAAGGCTACCGGTGAAAAGGTTAATTACAAGGTTTACCCCCGCAGGCCCGGCGACATTGCCATGGTCTGGGCCGACACCACATTGGCCAATACAGAACTGGGCTGGAAGGCCGGCACTTCGCTGGAGCAAACCCTTTTCACCGCCTGGAGCTGGGAGAAGGCCCTGCATCACAAAAAAAGAATGTAATCCTGCCCGTATGAAAAAGACCATTCTGATCACAGGGGGCGCAGGTTTTATAGGCTCCCATGTCGTACGGCTTTTTGTCAGCAAGTACCCCGATTACCAGGTTGTCAACCTGGATAAGCTGACCTATGCCGGGAACCTTGAAAATCTGAAGGATATAGAATCAAAGCCGAATTACCGGTTTGTAAAAGCCGACATTATTGATGCCCTGGCCCTGCAACAGCTCTTCAGGGATTATGATTTCGACGGTGTCATCCACCTGGCAGCTGAATCGCATGTTGACAGGTCGATCACCAATCCCATGGAATTCATCCAGACCAACATCATCGGCACTACCAATCTGCTGAACGCAGCCAGGATAGCCTGGAAGGACAAAACATCAGGCAGGGTTTTCTACCATATTTCCACCGATGAAGTGTATGGCTCGCTGGAGAAAGGAGGCTATTTTTCGGAGGAGACGGCTTATGACCCCAGGAGTCCCTATTCTGCTTCCAAGGCAGGATCGGACCACCTGGTAAGGGCTTATTACAATACATACGGGCTTCCGGTCCTGCTTTCCAACTGTTCCAACAATTATGGTCCCAATCAGTTCCCTGAGAAGCTCATCCCGCTTGCGATCAATAACATCCTCAACAGAAAAAGCATCCCGGTATACGGTAAGGGCGAAAACATACGCGACTGGCTTTTTGTGGAAGACCATGCCAGGGCCATCGATGTGATCTTTCATCACGGCAGGATCGGAGAAACCTTTAATATTGGCGGCAATAACGAGTGGAAGAACATAGACCTGATCCGCATGCTTTGCAGGATCATGGATAGCAAACTGGGCAGGGCTGAAGGGGAATCGGAAAAGCTCATCACCTATGTTAAGGACAGGGCGGGGCATGATCTCCGTTACGCCATTGATGCCGGGAAGCTAAAAAGGGATTTAGGATGGGAGCCTTCCCTTACCTTCGAGCAAGGCCTGGGCAAAACGGTCGACTGGTATCTTGAAAACAAGGAATGGCTGCAGCATGTGCTTACCGGTGACTATGAGAAGTATTATGAGCGGCAGTATGTGAAAAGGTAAGAAGTGACAAGTGACAAGTGACAAGTGACGAGTATAAACCTTATTTAACTGAGATATGATGATTTGTGATTAGGATATTTTCGAACACATTATTACCTGATGCTCTCGTCCCTTTCCTTTTCTTGTCACTTGTCACTAGTCACTGGTCACTAATTCATTCCACCGTCACCGACTTTGCCAGGTTACGGGGCTGGTCTACATTGCATCCGCGCATGACGGCGATATAATAGGAGATCAGCTGTAACGGGATCACGGCGAGCAAAGGTGTAAAGACAGGATCGGTGACCGGGATCTCAAGCACGTGGTCGGCCATTTTGGTGATGGTAGTCTCTCCTTCGTTGACAATGGCAATGACAATACCGTTACGTGCTTTGACCTCCTGGATATTACTGACAATTTTTTCGTAGGAAGAATCCTTGGTAGCCAGCACAACCACAGGCATCTTATGGTCGATGAGGGCGATGGGGCCGTGTTTCATTTCAGCTGCCGGGTAACCTTCGGCATGGATATAGGAGATCTCTTTCAGCTTCAGGGCTCCTTCAAGGGCCACCGGGAAGAGATAGCCCCGGCCCAGGTAGAGGAAATTATTGGCCAGTTTGTAAAGCGAGGCTATATTGCGGAACTTGTCGTTCTGGGCCAGGATTTTCTCGATTTTTTCCGGCACTTCGGTAAGTGATTTTATATAGGACCGGTATTGCTCCTGCGACATAACATTTTTCCGGCGGCCAACCAATATGGCCATCATGGCCAGCACGGTCACCTGTGCTGTAAAGGCCTTTGTGGAAGCCACCCCGATCTCGGGACCGGCATGGGTATATACCCCGGCATCTGTTTCACGGGGGATGCTGGACCCGACAACGTTGCAGATGCCCAATACCAGGGCGCCGGCTTCTTTGGCCAGCTTGACGGCCGCGAGGGTATCGGCGGTTTCACCGCTCTGGCTGATGGCAATTACGACCTCTTCATGATTGATGATGGGATTGCGGTACCGGAATTCCGAGGCATATTCCACTTCCACGGGAACACGGGCCAGGTCTTCGAAGAGATATTCCCCCACAAGGCCGGCATGCCATGAAGTGCCGCAACCGATAATGACAATGCGTTTGGCAGCCACCAGACGGTCCATCACATTATAGAGGCCTCCCAGGTAAAGTTCGTTGAGATCGGCCCCAACCCTTCCGCGAAAGGTGTCCTGGATTGACCGGGGCTGTTCAAAGATCTCCTTGAGCATGAAGTGCTTGTATCCCCCTTTGTCAATTTCCCCGATGCCCAGGTCGAGCTGGTGAATGCGGGGTGTTAGCGGGTCATTTTTCAGGGTCTTGAGCACAAGTCCGTCCTTCGAGATGATGGCAACATCATCATCATTCAGGTAGATCACGCTCTTGGTATATTCTATTATGGGCGTGGCATCGGATGCAAGAAAGTATTCATTATTGCCGACGCCGATGACCAGGGGACTCCCCTTGCGGGCGGCGATGAGCTTATCGGGCTCGTCGGTGCAGGCGATAACCAGTCCGTAAGCCCCCACCACCTTCGACAGGGCAAGCCTTACCGCTATTTCGGCACTGGTTTTCCCCTGTTCGTATATGTGCTCAATGAGATTGACCAGTACCTCGGAATCGGTTTCACTCTGAAATTTGATGCCCATGGATAACAAGGTTTCCTTAAGCCGGGCGTAGTTCTCAATAATGCCGTTGTGTATGAGGATGAACTTGCCATGAAAGGATTTGTGGGGATGGGCGTTGACATCATTGGGTTCGCCATGAGTTGCCCAGCGTGTATGGCCCATTCCGATGGACCCTGAAACATTGTTGCCCGTGATGTAGCGTTCAAGGTCTGAAACCTTGCCTTTGCACTTATAAACACTGGTAGGATGGTTCACGATGGCGATGCCTGCCGAGTCATAGCCCCGGTATTCAAGCCTTTTGAGACCATTGATCAGCACATTATAGGCATCACGATAACCGATATATCCAACAATTCCACACATAGACCTGTTTTTAAGGTGATTGGTCAGGACTGATTTTATGGTAAATATTACAGAAAAGGATCCAGCCGGTATTCAGCATTCCGCAAAACAACAGGCAGGGTGAACCTGCTATTTGCCTGCAGGAAACACAGTCCATCAACAAGGGAGGAAGTAATGTTCCGGATCATTTGTGATGGGTATTGAGAATACGGTCATAAAAATCGGAATAGGCGTCGATATACTTCTCCGCAGGCTGATAAGGTAAAAGAGGGATACCCGATTTTTTGATATAACTTGTAATTTCAGGCGCAATATGCTGACTACCGATAATAATACCATCTGACATATTGATGGCCAGCTTGCACATATTAACGTAAGTAGGGTTCTCAATCACAGCAAGGTCTTTTTCCGGGATATCGTCCTGCAGCATTTTTTTCCGCAATGCTTTATTGAGTGATTTCGGAAACTCGTTATTGTAGATCGACAGCACTATTTTGGAACGCTTGAAAATGGGATCGTCCTGATAGACCCTTTTGATATAAACGGGCAGCAGCGAAGAGAACCAGCTGTGGCAATGGATCAGGTCAGGGGCCCATTGCAATTTTTTTACCGTTTCCGCAACACCGCGTGCAAAAAAAACAGCCCTTTCGTCATTGTCGTCGAAAAAGGCTCCCTTTTCATCCTGCAATATGTATTTTCGCTGAAAATAGTCCTCGTTATCAATGAAGTAGATCTGCATACGGGCTGCCTGTATGGAGGCAACCTTGATGATCAGCGGATGGTCGGTGTCATCAATGATGATATTCATCCCTGAAAGACGAATAACCTCGTGGAGCTGGTTTCTCCGTTCATTGATGCAACCGAATTTTGGCATGAACGTCCTGATCTCCCGTCCTTTTTCCTGGATCCCCTGCGGAAGGTTCCTGCCGATCAGTGACATTTCTGATTCAGGTAGATAAGGAGTAATTTCCTGGGATACGAACAGTACTTTCGAACCTGCCATTTAGCTCTGCTATGTTTCCGTAAGAATGATCCGCAAAGTTACTAAAAAATATTAACATTTCCATAGAAGTGAAGGATAAACCTTTAATGGTGAGCCAAGAGCCAAGAGCCAAGAGCCAAGATCTAAGATCTAAGATCTAAGATCTAAGATCCAAGATGTAAGACAAAAGAACAAAGAATAAAGAACAAAGATTTTCGATATTCAATCACCCCTCCTTCTCCCGATGAATCGGGATTCGGAGGGCAAAGCAAATCACCGGATAACCCCAAGCAGGTCACGGATGACCACTGAGGCGCAATAGCAACCAAAAACCGGGGGCATATAGGAGATGGTGCCCACCACCGAGCGTTTGTTTTCCTCTCCGCTCACTTCCCTGACCGTTTCTTTGGCCACCGGCTCGGGAGAATAAACCACCGTAATGCCGGTGCGGACACCCAGTCGATGCAGGTATTTACGGACTATATAGGCAAAACGGCAATGGTGCGATTCAGCTATGTCGGCGACCCTGATCTTCTCGGGATGCAGACGGCCGCCGGAACCCATGGAACTGACAACACGATGGCCTTTTTTTACGGCGCCGGCAAGCAAATGCACTTTCGGCGTAAGGGTGTCGATGGCATCCACAACATAGTCATAGCTATGGTCGAGGACAGGAGCAAACTGGTCTTCTTTCAGATAGGCGTTAACCACTTCAATTTCAATGGCCGGGTTTATGTCGTTCAGACGGCCGGCCATGGCATCCGCCTTTTTCATGCCTTCATTGCTCAACAAGGCAAGGATCTGGCGGTTACGGTTGGAAAAATGAATGGTGTCGCCGTCGATCAGTGTTAATTTGCCAATACCTGCCCGGCACAGCATTTCGGCTGCATAGCCTCCCACGCCGCCCAATCCTGCCACCAGTACGTGGGAACGGGAAAGCTTGCCGATACCTTCCTCTCCTATGAGCAATGATGTTCTTTCTGTCCAGTTTTCCATACCTTTTAAGGTGTGCCGAAGCAATGGGTAAAATTCTGCCGGATCTGCTTCATCAGAGAGCTAAAAGGAATTTGTTTCAGCCGGGCAGCCTGTTTATATATATCCCCGATGGCAATACCTGAATCATCGGTTTCAAGGAATATGGAATCAACCGGCAGGGATGAAAATATCCGGTATGCCTTACTGTTCTCATTAAACAATATATGCCCGAAAGAGAGATAGCAGTTCCTGCTGATCAGCTCCCGGGCTATTTCCCCGCTGGCATTGAACCAATGAAATATCCAGGGGATCTTCTGATCGGTACTGTCACGGTATGTGATCATTTCATTATAGGCCTTTACACAATGGAGGATGACGGGCCTGCGAAGCTTTTCTGCAATAAAAAGCTGTCTTTCGAACACATACGACTGAGTTTCCCACGATACATCGATCATTTTGTCAAATCCGATTTCTCCTATGGCCAGCACAGCGGGATTGCCCGATTGCTTTTCCACCCATTCGAGTTTCTTTTCCATGGAAGTTTCATGGATATTCCAGGGATGCAGGCCGACGGAAAAAAAGCACGGATGAGAGAATTTCTCCTCTTCATCCGGAAATACGTTCAGCAAAAGCCTCGTGTTTTCAAGGTGGTAATAGGTGTGGGTGTGGATGTCGATGTAGGAGTCCAAAGTATGAAAGTTTACAGGTTTACAGATTGACAGGTTTACAGATTCAGATCACCCCTCCTTCTCCCGGTTTATCGGGATTCGGAGGGCAAAGCAAATCACTCAATAAATGAACGCCCGTGTTGATTCTTCTGCATGTTTCTTCTTTACCCAGCAGGGCCATGACATCAGCCAGGTGCGGTCCAAAGGAACCTCCCACCAGCAGCAGCCGCAAGGGATTCATGATCTTTCCCATGCCGGTCTGCCGTTTTTCGGCGTAATCCTTTATGGCATTTTCGATGTTTACTGCAGCGAAAGGATCAATACCGGCCAACAATACCGTCAGGTCTTGCATCAGGACCGAAGAATCTTCCTTCCAGGCCTTTTTAACCGTAGCGGGATCATATTCCTTTGGGGGTACAAAGAAGAAAGAAGATTCTTTCCATAGGTCATGCAGAAAGAACGCTCTTTCCCTGACCTGAACCACAATCTTTTCCACCGTTGCAAAGTCGGTTGTTATGCCCTTGCTTTCCAGCAGCGGAACAAAAGATTCGGCAAGTTCCTTATGGCTTTTCTGCCTGAGGTATTGCTGATTGTACCACCTGGCTTTTTCCGGATCAAAGCGTGCGCCGGCCTTCCCCACCCGGTCAAGCGAAAATGCCTCTGCCAGCTCTTGAAGTGAGAAGACCTCCTGGTCAGTGCCCGGATTCCAGCCCAGCAAGGCCAGCATATTGACTACGGCTTCGGGGAAATAACCCGACTCGCGGTACCCGGAAGACAGTTCACCGGTTTCGGGATCCTTCCACTCCAGCGGGAATACCGGGAATCCCATTTTGTCCCCGTCACGTTTGCTCAGCTTGCCCTGGCCGCTTGGTTTCAGTATGAGCGGCAGGTGGGCAAACCGCGGCATTTGCCTTTCCCAGCCAAAAGCTTTGTAGAGCAATACATGCAGGGGAAGCGATGGCAGCCATTCCTCTCCCCTGATGACGTGGCTTATTTCCATCAGGTAATCGTCGGTGACGTTGGCCAGATGATAGGTAGGCAGTCCGTCGGATTTAAACAGCACCTTGTCATCGAGGGCAGCGGTATGAAAGCTGACCCTGCCGCGGATCAGATCGTCGACCTGTATTTCTTCGTTTTCAGGGATCTTAAATCTTACCACGTAAGGAATTCCGCTGCTGATAAGCCGTTTCGTTTCCGCTTCCCCCAGGGCAAGGGAGTTCTTCAGGCTTTTTCTTACCGAAAGGTCGTATTGAAAAGTTCTGCCCTCTGTTTCAGCCTGTTTTCTCATAGCCTCTATTTCATCGGGTGTATCAAACGCCAGGTAGGCGTTTCCCGACTGGAGCAACCGGTCGGCATATTGCCGGTAAATATCTTTTCTCTCCGATTGCCGGTAGGGCTGATGAGGACCTCCGACGCCGGGCCCTTCGTCGAATGACATGTGGCACCAGCGAAGAGACTCTGTTATATATTCCTCGGTTCCCGGCACATAGCGTGACTGGTCGGTGTCTTCAATCCTGAGGATAAATTTTCCCTTATGTTTAAGGGCAAAAAGGTAATTGAACAGGGCTGTCCGCAATCCTCCGATATGCAGGGGACCGGTAGGACTGGGGGCAAATCTGACGCGTACTGACATGGATGATATTTTATGGCAAAGATAATGATTGCCTTCTTCCAAAAGCAAAAAATTTACGGGAGACCCATAAGGACCGGTGCCGGCTCAATTGGTTTACCGGGCAATATAGGCGACCTGCAAAACATCATTGTTAACCTGCCGTATCTGCATTATTTTTACCTCACTTATAGCCTAGTTATGGAACGAATACTCATCATCGGGGCATCGGGACAGATAGGGTCAGAACTGACCCTCAAGCTCCGTGAATTGTACGGACAGGAAAACGTGTATGCCACCGATGTCAAGGATGCCCCTGCTGACATTAAGGAGAGCGGTCCTTTCCAGCTGCTGGATGTGATGGATGACAAGCACCTGATCCACTTCGTGATCCGGCATAAGATCACCCAGATCTACCACCTGGCCGCGGTTTTATCGGGCAATGCCGAAAAGCTTCCGGTGCAGGCCTGGCACATCAACATGAACAGCCTGATGAACATCCTCGAAGTGGCCAAGCTGGTTGAGGATGTAAAAAAGGTATTCTGGCCCAGTTCCATTGCTGTTTTTGGAGTGACTACCCCGCGGCAGATGACGCCCCAGGTTACCCATATGGAACCCTCCACGGTATATGGCATCAGCAAGCTTGCGGGTGAACGCTGGTGTGATTATTACAACAAACGGTACGGATTGGATATACGAAGCCTCCGGTACCCGGGCCTGATCAGTTATAAGACCGAACCCGGCGGAGGAACCACCGACTGGGCGGTAGAGATTTATTTCGAAGCGGTGAGGAAAAAACAATACACCTGCTTTGTCAGTGCCGATACCGTAATGCCGATGATGTTCATGGATGATGCCATCAAGGCCACCATCAGCCTGATGGAGGCAGAAAAATCACGCCTTCACGTCCATTCGGCCTATAATCTGAGCGGCCTAAACATGTCACCGGCCATTGCGGCAAAAGATATTGAAAGGTATGTCCCCGATTTCTCCATTGTCTACAAGCCTGATTTCAGGCAGCAGATTGCTGATTCATGGCCTCAGAGCATAGACGACGGGGACTTTCGCCGGGATATCGGCTGGCAGCCCGACTTTAAATTAACCAGGATAACGGATATCATGATCGAAGAAATTCGTAAAAAAATCAAGGCATCCTTAACTTAATCGGGGTGTCCATAACCAAAAAACAGAACCATGTACGGAAAGATCAGGGATTATTTGCGGCAGGAACTCGGCAATATTGAAGAGGCCGGTCTGTATAAGAAAGAAAGAATCATCGTTTCGCCACAGGATGCTAAAATAAGGATTGACAGCGGTGAGGAAGTGCTGAATTTCTGCGCCAACAATTACCTCGGCCTTTCATCCGATCCCGCCCTCATCGGGGCGGCAAGGAAGGCGTTGGATACCCATGGCTACGGCATGTCGTCGGTACGGTTCATCTGCGGTACCACCGACCTGCATAAAAAACTTGAACGCAGTATTGCAGCGTTTTTTGGAACGGAGGATACCATCCTCTATGCTGCCTGTTTTGATGCCAACGGAGGCGTTTTTGAACCTCTTATGTCGGAAAATGACGCTATCATTTCCGATGCCCTTAACCACGCTTCCATTATCGACGGTGTCAGGCTTTGCAAAGCCCAGCGGTACCGCTATGCCAATGCCGATATGAACGACCTTGAAGAACAGCTGAAGAAGGCACAGACTCAGCGGTTCAGGATCATCGTAACCGACGGGGTGTTTTCCATGGATGGCAACGTTGCCCCGGTCGACCAGATATGCAGGCTGGCAGAGCAATACGATGCCCTGGTGATGGTAGATGAATGCCATTCTGCCGGCGTGGTGGGAAAAACCGGCCGCGGTGTAACGGAATTATATAACATCAGGGGCCAGGTTGACATCATTACCGGAACACTGGGGAAGGCTTTTGGCGGTGCCATCGGGGGATTCACCACGGGCCGGAAGGAAATCATTGACCTGTTGCGTCAGCGCTCCAGACCCTACCTGTTCTCCAACTCCATCCCGCCCATGATCGCAGCTGCGGGCATTAAAATGTTTGAAATGATGAGCGAGACATCGCAATTGCAGGACCGGCTGCATGCCAATACAGATTACTTCAAGGCGAAGATTCAGCAGGCCGGTTTCACCATCAAGCCGAGTAAATCAGCGATTGTTGCCATCATGCTGTTCGATGCGAAATTGTCGCAGGATTTTGCTGCCGCCCTGCTGAAAGAAGGGATTTATGTCATCGGATTCTATTTTCCTGTTGTGCCGAAAGGAGAAGCCCGCATCAGGGTTCAGCTCTCGGCTGCCCATACAAGGGAGCACCTGGATAAGGCTGTGGAGGCGTTTATTAAGGTAGGGAAAGAATTGAAGGTTATTTCCACTTCCCGATCCAGTCAACATTCCCCTTGACTTTCTGACCCAAAGAGACCTTGATTTCTGCATCCGGGGGAAGAAAGATGTCCACCCGCGATCCGAATTTTATAAAACCGAGCTCATCCCCCTGTATTACCTGCATACCGTCTTTTGCATAGGGAACAATGCGCCTTGCCACGGCTCCGGCGATTTGCCTCACCAGGATTTCCTGGCCTTTTACATTACGGATGACCACGGTGGCTCTTTCATTCAGCTCCGATGATTTGGGATGCCAGGCCACCAGGTATTTCCCGGGATGATATTTGAAATAATTCACCTGGCCGCTCACCGGAAAACGGTTCAGGTGAACGTTAAGCGGCGACATAAATATGGAGATCTGCCATCGTTCATCCCTGAAGTATTCCTTTTCAATGGTTTTTTCTATGACCACCACCTTACCGTCGGCCGGGCAGAGAATGCCGGTTTCATCAGGGGCAACAGGGCGCGATGGGTTCCTGAAGAACCAGACGATCAGCAAAAAGACCGGAATGGTGACAAAGGCCGTGATGATCTCAGTCCAGACACTGCGCGATATTTCAGCAATGATGAAGTTGATCACAATGACGGCTGCCAATGCGATAACCAATGTCATAAGTCCTTCTTTGTGAATGTTCATACGGGCAGGTTTTAAAAAATGGCCGATTTGAGCATCAGGTATGCACATGAGGCCGGAATGACAAACAGAAGGGAATCCATTCTGTCGAGTATGCCTCCGTGACCCGGTAGCAGGGTACCGGAGTCTTTTGCTCCCATGTTTCGTTTCAGCAGGGATTCGAACAGGTCACCATAGACTCCGAAGATGGAAACGATACTACTGAGTATGATCCAGTCTGTACGGTTAAGAAATGGCGTAAAATGATGCAGGAACAGGCCCAGTGTAATGGTAAAAGCAGTTCCGCCGGCAGCACCTTCCCAGGATTTCTTAGGGGAAATGCGCTCAAACAGCCGATGTTTGCCGAACAGCATGCCCACGACATAAGCTCCCGTATCATTGAGCCAGATAAGGGTCAGCAGTCCCAGCAGGATTCCTGGCGTATAGTGATGGCCATTAGCTTCAGGGAAGGCCAGGCAGACGGAAAGGGCATAGGGCACGGCAATATAAAGCCATCCCAGTGCCAGTAAAGCGGATGAAACCAGCGGATGATCCGTGTTTCGGTATATTTCAATGATAAAAACGGCCAGTATGACAGGGATCATCAGTGTCATGAATGCGGGATCTGTCGTTCCTGAAAAAACCAGGAAGCCGAGTAAAAAGATCAGTCCGCCTGTAATCATGCCGGCACCCTGTTGAACGGCATAGGGGGAACCTTTGAAGAGGCGGTAGTATTCATACAGGGTCAGCAGTGTAAGGCCCAGAAACAGGATGCCGAAGAAATATTTCCCGGCCAGGATGGAACCTGCCATGAGCACAATGTACCCGATGCCGGTAAGCAATCGCTGATAAAAATTATTCAAATTGTGCGGATTTTAATAAATGCATGGCTTTAATCACATCATTCCTTCTGACATGGACTTCAATAAAACCGCTGGGATGAAGGTAAACCGAGTCTGTTTTATTGATGATCACGGCATCGATGCCTTCTTCACCCAGGATATCCCTTGCAAATTGTGCCCGGTAAGCATTGCCGGTGCTGAAAACCATTATCCAGTCGTTCTCCATGGAATTAACACAAAGCAGTGTACCACAGGATCATGCTGACTCCTGTAGCGGCGCTGACGTTTCGTCATTTCCCGATGGTTCAGCATCGTTGTTTTTCTGGACTTTGGTCTGCTTCCGTGTCTTTTTTGGTTTTTCACCCATATCGGGTACCCTGCCGGCTTTTCTCTTGCCGAATATTTTTTCGAGGTCCTCCGTAAAGATGACTTCCTTTTCCAGCAATTGTTCTGAAAGTTTTATCAGACCTTCTTTCTGCTCCTGAAGTATACGGAGCGATCTTTTGTATTGGGCGCCTATGATCTCCTTTACCTCCTGGTCGATCAGCTCGGACGTCTTTTCACTGTAGGGTTTCTGGAATGAATATTCCGCCTGGCCGGTGGAATCGTAGAAGCTGATATTCCCGATCTTATCGCTAAGGCCGAAATAGGTCACCATGGCATAGGCTTGTTTGGTAACCCTTTCGAGGTCATTGAGGGCCCCGGTTGAAACCTTATCAAAAATGATCTGTTCCGATGCCCTGCCGCCAAGGGTTGCGCACATATCGTCGAGCAGTTGTTCGCGGGTGGTTATCTGTCTTTCTTCGGGCAGATACCAGGCAGCGCCCAGGGATTTTCCGCGGGGGATAATGGTAACCTTAACGAGCGGATTGGCATGTTCCAAAAACCAGCTGACGGTGGCATGACCCCCTTCGTGATAGGCGATGGTTCGTTTTTCATCAGCTGAGATGATCTTGTTTTTCTTTTCAAGACCTCCCACGATACGGTCGATGGCATCGAGGAAGTCCTGTTTCTGCACGGCCTTTTTGGTTTTTCGTGCAGCGATCAGGGCAGCTTCGTTGCAAACATTGGCAATATCCGCACCCGAGAAACCGGGCGTCTGGCGGGCCAGGAATTCGATGTCCAGGTCCTTTTCTATCTTAATGGGCCGCAGGTGGACCAAAAATATTTCCCTGCGTTCATTCAGGTCGGGGAGTTCAACATATATCTGCCTGTCAAAACGTCCGGCACGCAGCAAAGCCTTGTCAAGAATATCGGCACGGTTGGTGGCAGCCAGTATGATCACCCCGGCATTGGAGGCGAATCCGTCCATTTCTGTCAGCAGTTGATTCAGCGTATTCTCCCTTTCATCGTTGGCTCCGAAGTTTGGATTTCTTCCCCTGGCCCTGCCAATGGCGTCGATTTCATCGATGAAGATAATGCAGGGAGCTTTTTCCTTTGCCTGTTTGAACAGGTCACGCACCCTCGATGCCCCGACGCCCACAAACATCTCTACAAAGTCTGAGCCTGAAAGGGAAAAGAACGGGACATGGGCTTCGCCGGCCACAGCCCTCGCCAGAAGCGTCTTGCCGGTTCCCGGAGGGCCGACCAGCAGTGCACCCTTGGGGATCTTTCCCCCAAGGTCGGTATATTTCTTGGGCTTCTTGAGAAAATCAACGATTTCCTTGATTTCTATTTTTGCCTCCTCGAGACCGGCTACATCCTTAAAGTCGATTTTTACATTGGTGTCCTTGTCAAAGATCTTCGCCTTTGACTTGCCTACATTGAAGATATTGGTTCCGCTGCTGCCGGTTCCGCCTCCGCCCATCCGGCGGAAGATCACCACATACATGATGACCAGGGCAAGCACCGGCAGAAGATACCACAGGATCTGGCCGAAAGACTGTTTATCCCTTGATATCGGATAGATCTTGCTTTCATCGGGCACGCCGGCCTGGGCTTCTTCGAGCCTTTCTTCAAATTTTTCAAGGGACAGCATTCCCTGCAGTTTGTAATGGGGTCCCAACCGGTTCAGTGAATTGAACTTCCGGGAGGCCTGTTTCTGGTGTTTGGGCTGATCGAGATATTCAGGCTTTATATAGATTTCAACATCCCTGTTGTTGACGACCACCACTTTTTGTACTTCACCTTTGAGCAGCAATTCGTTCTTGAAGTAATACCAGTCGATTTCCTGGGGTTGTTGGCCCGAATCAAACAAATATATCGATATCAGGGTCATCCCGATGAGTACATAAAGCCACACGGCGTTGAACTTGGGCTTTCTGTTCCCCGAAAACGGATCACCGGGCCTGTTCTCCTTATGATTTGAATTATTACTGCCAGTTTCCTTTTTTTCGTTATTCTCTTCCATTCTTTTAGATTCTTTGTTTTATTCCTCTTTGATCATTGTTATATCCGCATCTCCCCATAAATTCTCGAGCCTGTAATAATCACGTGCAGCTTTTATGAAAATATGAACCACTACCGATCCGTAATCCAGCAAAATCCACTGCGCATTCTCCGTTCCTTCACGATGCGCTAAACTGACTGTGTTTAATGCCTTTACCTTTTCTTCTACAGCGTCGGCTATGGCGTGTACCTGGGTGGTTGAATCGCCGTGGCAGATAATGAAATTATCACAAAGGGCATATCCCAGCCGTATCAGATCAAGATTGACAATCTCTTTTCCTTTTTTGTCCAGTATCGCCTCCGTTATACAATGTACCAGTTCGATGTTATTTCCCAAATTTATATAGTTTTACGCTGTAAAATTAATGAATTTAGCAGGAATGTGAATGATTTATTCATCTCCGCATCCGGAGAAAAAATCCGTTAATATTTCGCCACTAAATATAGTCAATATAATACTATCAACAACAATACCAAAATACGCGGTTTACCATTATGTCACCCTGGTTTACACTGGGTCATCCTTTGATAAGGCTTGATCAGACTGATTCCACCAATGCCCGTGCCCTGAAAATGATCAAGGAAGGCGGTGCAGTAGAAGGCACTGTAATTTTGGCAGATTACCAGACCGAAGGCAGGGGTCAGAAAGGCAATTCCTGGGAAAGCGAAAGCGGGAAAAACCTTTTGTTCAGTTTCATACTGATGCCTGATTTTCTGGAAGCCGGGAATCAGTTTTACCTGCTCATGAGCATCTCGCTGGGTATGGTGGATCTTTTGCTCTCCTATGGTCTGGAGGCTGTCATTAAATGGCCCAATGATATATATGTCTGCGGCGGCAAGGCAGGCGGCATCCTGATTGAAAACTCCCTGAAGGGCAGAATCCTATCCTCCTCCGTTGTCGGAATCGGCCTTAATGTAAATCAGACATCCTTTGCAATTGCGGGAAGCCGCCCTACATCGCTGAAGATTGAACTCCAGCGGGAAATCGACAGGGAAAGGCTGTTCAGCGATGCACTGGTTCACCTCAATGGCTGGATCAGCAAACTTTACCTTAAAGAATGGCCCGTGATACGGGATCATTATCTCCGGTATCTTATGCATTATGATCAGTGGGCGACATATGCTGACTCTTCGGGAGATTTCCGGGGCCGGATAGCCGGTATCCTCGAAAGCGGGGAACTTGTGGTTGAAAGGCGGAACGGGGAGGTACAATCTTACAGGTTCAAGGAAATCGAATATAGGCTGCCATAAGACCGTTGGCAGATGCAACATCGTTTTTCGCGGCCGAGAGCATCAACCATAATGGATCTTTGCCATTTCGTCAACCAGGGTATCCACGAATTTCTGCAGGGGATTTCTGGCCATGGCCTGAAGAAAGGGATTAAGGTCAGCCTGCAGGGTGAGCCTGGTTCGCGTGTCTTTTTCCTCCATCTGTTTTAACTGGATCCACAGATTGAAGGAATAAGGGCTGGCATTTCCCGAGGCCAGTTTGATGAGTTTGCAGGGTTCTTTTTCAACCAACAGGAGTTCTATTTCACCGATGCCTGCGATACCGAGTTTACAGCGGTCTTCATGAAACTCCCATGTGGTTAGTTTTTCCTTGGGCACCAGTGATTCCAGGTTTCTCAGATCGGAGAGAAAGGAAAAAACTTTGTCTTCATTTTCCTCTATTTTTCCAACATGGCTTTCAATTTTCATGTGCAGGGCTTCCCTTTTTATTGTTTGTTCCTCAGGGGATCCCAGGTGTCGGGACTTTTGCGCCACTCCTGCAGGACAATGCGGGTGTCTGAACTGATATAACCGGATTCCAGTGCAATTTCGAGCAGGATTTCGTAGTTGCTGAGAGCGGAAAGGGAACAGCCTGCCCGACTGAAATTATCCATGGCGATTCTGAAGCCATAGGTAAAGACGGCCATCATTCCCAGCACTTCGCAGCCAAAGCGGCGTAAAGCCTCGACGGCTTTGAGGCTGCTGCCTCCTGTTGATACGAGATCTTCGATCACCACCACGCGCTGGCCTTTCTTCGGATCACCCTCGATCAGGTTTTCCAGCCCGTGGCTTTTTGGCTCAGGCCTTACATAAAAGAAAGGGAGTCCCAGGGCATCAGCTACCAGCGCACCCTGGGCAATGGCGCCGGTGGCAACACCGGCAATGGCATCTGTTGATAAATATTTTTCCTTGATAAGGCTTACAAAGCTATCTTTGATGAAATTTCGGATCTCAGGAAATGACAGTGTTTTTCTGTTGTCACAATATATGGGTGATTTCCAGCCTGAAGCCCACACAAAAGGCTTTTCGGGACTCAATTTGACCGCCTGACATTGCAGCAACAGTCGAGCCGTCTTTTTTTCATAGTTTTCCATTGCACAAATGTATAAAGTTTTTTTCAACGATCGGAATATCTTTTTAACTGACGATTTTTCCAAAACCTTTCAGTTAAAATACGGGCTTTTTTACAAATTCCACAAGAAAGATGAATTGAAGGAATTGCTGGCATTTTACCGCAATCTTAAAAAGATAGACAACCTGTTTATCTTTCATGACGACATGGAAGAACTGAGATCGGTTTTCCGCTCCTGTTTCACCAGTATCGATGCTGCAGGAGGGGTGGTGAGGAACAGGAAAGGGCAGTTGCTGGCTATTTACCGAAGGGGCAGGTGGGATTTGCCCAAGGGAAAGCTTGACGCGGGTGAATCGTTTGAACAGGCTGCCTTGCGGGAGGTGGAAGAAGAATGTGGAATCAAAGGACTCGCCATTGTCTGCCGGCTGCTGTCGACCTATCATTCTTACCTGATTGAAGACCAGCCGGTGCTGAAAAAAACAATGTGGTTTGAAATGCTGTATAAAAACGATAAGGATCCTGTTCCGCAGGAAAAGGAAGACATTACTGACATCCGGTGGGTTAGTCCCCCTGAAGTCAGCATTGTGATGAAAGACACCTATGGGGCCATACAGGATGTGCTGAAATATGCCAACCTGATCCAGTTATAAGTCACCTGCAGCCCGCATGGCCTCAAAGAGTTTTATTTCAAAGTTTTCCGAAGGGGATGGCGCAGGCGAATAGATCAGTTTGCCGTCGGGCCCGATGAGAAAATAGGTCGGGTAAGCCCTGATATCATATTCCCTGATGATATCCGGCTGATGGCCGTAATACAGGAAAATCCAGGTATATTGATTGTCGCTTTTAAACCGGTTGAAAGTGCTTTCATGCGGATCGGTTGAAATGGTTACGACGGTGAGCCGCTGATGATGCCGTTGATGGATACCGTTAAGGAGTTCAAACTCATTGAGGCAGGTATAGCTGGAACTGGTGCAGAAATTGATATACACATACTTGCCCCGGAGATCCGAAAGTCTGACAAGGTTGCTGTCGGCATCATAGAGCTCGAATGAAGGGGGATCATAACCCGGTTGCAGGCGGGTGATCTTATGCCGGATCTGGAGTCCGATCTCTTTATGAACAGGTATGGAGCTGGTTAAAATAAGGGAATCCAGCACGGACAACAATCCGTTCCGTGAGAATTCCATACCGTAGAATTCGTCAAACACCGATTTCAGGATCACCAGCTCACGCAGGGTATCATTGCTGATGTTGCTGTCGGTTGACATTGTCCGGAGCAAAGCGGTATAGCTGCGCGTACCGTTGATATCATCGTAGATCTTCCTCCCGGCGTCAGTGCGGGCAAAAAAAGTGAAATACTTCTCGTAAACCTGATCAAACAGCTTCATGTATGAAGGATGCGCATATAACACGGGTTGGCCTGTGAAATACTCCCGTGAAAGGCTTTTAACCTTCTGACTGTTGGCCAGCAGTTTCAATTCACCGTAAGAATAAAACCGGTAGGTTTTAAAAAAGGCATTCGTATATTTTCTGAAATGCTTCTCAATCTGTTCAATATCCTCATCGATCCTTCCGGGTTCCGACTTACTGTAGATATTGTTAACATGCTTGTCGTAATAAGGAATATAGGCATCGTTAAACATCATGATCAGGGTATTGAGTTCGTCATCCCTGAAATTTTCCAGGGCAAGGTGAAGTTCCACAGGTTCAAAAAAAGGATTCAGGGTCTCTTCGGGAGATTTTTCGGCTTTATCAGGCAGCACGATGCGGTATTCCCTGCCGGGCTCAATAAACAGAACCGTTTTAAAAACGCCAAGGTAGGCATGCACCTGCAGGCATTCTTGGGTTGCGATCTCCAGGCGGAAGTCACCGTTGTGAGCAATCCTGCAGCGGCTCAGCGGTTTTTCGTTTCCTGCGATATAGTCGGCAAGGGTATAAAATACCAGTTCTTCTCCGGCGTAGGAGGGAGCATTCCCGGAGATGACGACGGGTTGTGCATGCAGCAGGCAGCCTGAAAGGA
>CAYMJH010000006.1:0-43985 GCA_964390385.1 uncultured Bacteroidales bacterium
CGTTCAGCAAGAAGGGATTTAATTTTAGTTCATACTGGACGCAACGAAGTTTGTTCTTTCTTGACGGCACAATTATAACCGTCGGAGAAAATAAATACTTCGAGGACAAGTCGGTCAACGGCAGGAAAATCAATACCACCACCGATCTGTGCCTTTACCTGCTCGAAGATGCCCATATCTCCACGGTCCCGGGCGAAGCCTTCGGCGATCCCGACTGCATCAGGATATCCTTCGCGACGGCTGACGAGAAACTGGTGGAGGCCATGCGCAGGATGAAAGAAGCGTTGGAAAGGATGAGATAGTGACGAGTGACGAGTGACGAGTGACAAGTGACAAGTATGTCGTGCAGCCTGCCTGCCTTCCGGCAGGTCATGCAGTCATGCAGTCCTTTAATGCTGATATATTGTATTTTGTTTTCCCCTACTAACTACTAGCTACTTTTCTACTAATATTCAATCGCCCGCTGAATATACGTCGAATAGTCTTTCAGAATCGGTTTGTAATCGGTGTTCATCAGCCGCGATGAGATCATGAAATCGGCCGAGGCCCGGTTGCAGGCCGTCGGAATGTTGTACAGCACCGTTATCCTGAGCAGGGCCTTTACGTCAACATCATGCGGCTGGGGCTGCATGGGATCCCACAGGAATATCAGCATGTCGATCTTCCCCTCCACGATCAGGGCGCCAAGTTGCTGGTCGCCGCCGAGCGGACCCGATTTGAGCTTGGTTATCCTGGGCGGTTTCAGTTTGGCTTCAACTGTTTTTGAAGTCAGATACTCATCGATCATCCTCCCGGTCGTCCCGGTGCAAACAAGTTCATGGTCCAGCAAAATCTTCCAGTTCCATTCCACCCATTCCAGCAAATCCTTTTTGCGGTTATCATGGGCAACCAGTCCGATTCGTTTGATTTTCTTCATCGGGTTAGCCATATTTACGGTTTAAGGTCTTCAATTTTTTGCGTTGCCAGCTGCTGCAGGTATTTATCATAGCAGGCACTGTAGATCTCTTCCAGGAACAGTTTTGCTTTGTCCTGCCTCTCTTTGTAATCCTGCTTTGACTCCCCGGGCGACTTATCGTTGAACAAAGCGGAACCGGCAATGGCATTTTCAATATCGTTGCGGAAGAGCAATTCAACATAATGCCGCTTGTCCAGTTTCCATATCCTGGCTGTTTTATCATCGGAGGCGGAGGCAAAGAAACTGCCGTCGGGGCTGAATGTCACATCATTTACAGGTCCCTTGTGATCAATAAAGCTATACAGCTTATTTCCCGTTACGGTTTCCCAGAGTACAATGGTATGGTCATCGGAACAGCTTAATAAATGAGATCCGTCGGGACTGAAATCAATATCCATAACCCCGCTTTCATGCCCCAGGTAGCTTTGAACGATCTTCCCGGTCTCCAGGTCCCACAGGCGGATGGTCTTGTCTGCCGATGCTGATGCGGCATAACGTCCTCCGGGATGAAAAGCCACACAGAAAATATTGCCGGAGTGGCCTTCCATCTTTTTTATTGTCTTGCCTGAATCGGCTTCCCATAGCCTGAGTGTCTGATCGAGCGATCCACTCAGGATCCGGTCGCCCGAACCGTTGAAACATACGGGCAGGACGCTTTTTTCGTGACCTTCAAGCAGCAACGCCTCTTTTCCGCTTTCAACATTCCAAACCCGTATCGTTTTCCCGAAACTTCCGCCCGTTATTCTTCCTGTTTTCCTGCAATAGTCCAGTGACCAGATGTGGGCTGTTTTCCCCGTATAGGTGCGAAGGATCTTTCCCTGAAAATCGATCAGCTTGATATCCGGACCACTGGCTGCGAAAAGCTCGTTGTTGCTGAAGAACCGGATTGCCTTTGCCGGGAAGAAGTTATTCCCTATGGTGGTGACGGCTTCCCCTGTCTGTGCATTCCAGATGATGATGGTTTTGTCTTCCGACCCTGTGGCCAGCAAAAGCCCGTCGTCGGAAAATGCCACGGACTTCACTGCCTCCGAATGCCTGTTCAGCACGAAGGTCGCCTCCTTTCCTCCATCATGCTGGGCTTGAACAGGCCATGTTCCTGTTATGGCCGCCATCGCTAAAAAAACTCCCAGGACACCCTGACAGGGTGGGGGGACCCTGTCAGGGTGTCCGGAATCGGAAATATATCTTATATGTCTCATAATAAGTTTTTTATATTATACCACCCTGCCAGGGTGGGGGGACCCTGTCAGGGTGTCTGGCGAATTTTGGGTCAGTCTTTTTTCAGCAGGTCGGCATAAAGGGAATAATTTTCATCGTCAAAGGCGACAAAAATGACTTTTCTGACAGATGTGCCGGTTTCCAGGAATTTCCTGACTTCAGCAACGGCGATCTCTGCAGCCAGGTGTTTTGGAAATCCATACACACCGGTACTGATACCGGGAAATGCCACCGACTTCAGCTTTGTGTTTTCCGCTATCCAAAGGCTGTTCCGGTAACAGGAGGCCAGCAATTCCTTTTCCCGGTTATTGCCGCCGTTCCACACAGGTCCAACGGTGTGAATGACAAATTTTGCAGGAAGGTTATACCCGCTTGTCATTTTTGCCTCACCTGTCCGGCATCCGTTAAGGGCACGGCATTCCTTCAGCAGTCCCGGTCCGGCTGCACGGTGAATAGCCCCGTCAACGCCACCTCCGCCCATCAGGCTCGTGTTGGCTGCATTCACAATAGCGTCGACTTTCAGCATGGTAATGTCACCCTTAATCAATTCAATAGCTGTCATTGGGTATCATGTTTATGAAAACCATCCCGGTATCAGCGTATTTCAGCATTCAAATCCCTGATATAAGCCGACATCATATTCTTCATCACCTTGTCGATCCTTTCATCCGTGAGTGTTTTTTCTTTATCCTGGAGGATGAAACTTACAGCATATGATTTCTTATCCCGGCCCATTTTTTCATCTTCATAGACGTCAAACAGCGTAACCTTTTTCAGCAGCAGCTTTTCGGTTTTAAAGGCCAGGTCTTTCACCTGCTCGAATGTCACCGCCCTGTCGAGCAACAACGCAAGGTCGCGCCTGACTTCGGGGAAACGCGGTAATTCGGAATACTGCAAACGGAGGTCTGCGGCGATCTGTATAAGGTTTTCCCAGCAGAGGTCGGCGTAAAAAACAGCAGCCCTGATGTCAAAAACTGATACAACAGCTTTCGAGAGTATGGCTATTTCAGCTATGGGGATATTATTATACGTTAAGGTAACAGCCTGGTCATAGACATCTGCCTTATCGCTGAAGGAGGTTGTTTTCAATAGCTGAATGTCAAGTCCCAGGTGCAGCAAAATGTTTTCCACATATCCCTTGAGCTGGAAGAAAGTGGTACTTTCCTCCTTCCTGGCCCAGTTCGGCTCATGGCTCAATCCGGTCAGCCATATACCGAAATGGAATTCTTCATGGTAGGGCGGCAGCGGGTCATTCCCTGCACGTTCCGGAGCATAGGCATAGCAGTTGCCATACTCGAATAACCTGAGATTGGGATTTTTACGGTTGGTATTATGCAGGATGGCCTCAAGTCCTCCGAAGATCAGGGTCTGTCGCATGACATTCAGTTCATTGCTCAGGGGATTCAGGATTTTCACCAGTTTTTCCGGTGGGAAGCTGTTGAGCCTGTCATAATAGGCCGAAGAGGTGATGGAATTCGACATGATCTCGGTAAATCCGCTGCCGCAAAGCAGATCGGAAACCTTATTCACCATTTTCTCGCGGTCGGGTTTTGCGGTATAGGAAAGGCTGGTCTTCAGTTTCTCTGAAAAAGGTACGTTGTTGTATCCGTAAATCCTTAATATCTCTTCAATGACGTCGGCTTCGCGGGTAACGTCAACCCGGTAGGACGGTATTTCCAGCATAAGCTTGTCCGGAGTCTCTTCCAGGATCCTGATCTCGAGGCTTTGCAATATACTTTTTATGGTTTCACGGTCAATGCTGATACCGATCAGCCGGTCGACGTTTTTATAGGCAATGGATACGCGGCAGGGGAGTATGGGGCGGGGATGCACATCGACAATATCAGATGAGATCGTGCCGCCGGCAACCTCCTTTATCAACAGGGCAGTCCTTTTAAGGGCGGTAACCACCAGTTCGGGATCCACCCCGCGTTCGAAGCGGAAAGATGCATCTGTGTTGATTCCCAGGCGTCTGGAGGTATTGCGCACTGAACCCGGGTTGAAATAAGCGCTCTCGAGGAATATGGAAGTGGTCATATCAGTGATCCCTGAGTGCAGGCCTCCAAATACGCCGGCTATCCCGACGGGACCGGCTGCATCGCATATCATGAGATCTTCAGCTCCAAGCTTATGCTCTGTACCGTCCAAGGTAATGAAGGGGGTACCGGCCGGCAGGTTTTTTACGATGATCTTCCTGCCGTTCAGCCGGTCGGCATCAAATGCATGCAAGGGCTGACCCAGCTCATACAAAACGAAATTGGTGACATCCACCACGTTGTTGATCGGATTGAGCCCGATAGAACGGAGCCTGTCCTGCAGCCATTGCGGAGAAGGTTTTACCGTGATGCCCGAAAGGCATACACCGGTATACCGGTTGCATGCATCGGCATTTTCAATGATCACCTCAACCTTATCCGATATATGATCGGGTTTAAAGGCCGAAACATCGGGCAGTATGGCTTTTGTGGCCTTTTCCCTGCTAAGGCAGGCGGCCAGGTCACGTGCCACACCGTAATGCGAGGCCCCGTCGATGCGGTTGGGGGTAAGTCCGATCACAAACAGGGTATCAGATCGCAGGTCAAAATACTCTTTTGCCGGTGTGCCCGGTTTGACCCCGGGTGGTAGTACGAGGATACCTTCATGGCTGTCGCCCAGACCTATCTCATCCTCTGCACAGATCATTCCTTCCGAAGTGACTCCCCTGAGCCTGGCCTTTTTTATTTCAAAACTTTCATTTCCCTTGTGTATGGTGGCTCCGATGGTGGCAACCACAACTTTTTGACCTGCAGCAACATTGGGCGCTCCGCATACGATGTTAAGCAGTGTGCCTGAACCGATGTCCACCGTGGTAACACTTAATTTATCGGCATCGGGGTGTTTGGTACAGGTCTTGACTTCGCCGATCACAAAGCCCTGAAGCCCTCCCTTTTCTTTTTCATGGTTTTCAACAGCCTCCACTTCGAGGCCCAGACTGGTAAGCAGGGTTGACAATTCCTGGGTTTTCAGGTCAATATCAATATAATCGCTGAGCCAGTTATAGGAAATATTCATGGATACGTTTTTTCAGATAGAACTAGTACTATGCTTAGTGATTTACAAAAGTAAAAAAAAACGGTTATCAAGCATCATTCAAAATTTCCCCTGTTTTATATCTTTGCCTGCATAAGAAGCATTGCCGTGAGCACTCAAAAACCCCTGATACTGGTTACGAACGATGACGGACTGGAAGCCAAGGGCCTCAAAGAACTGGTTGAGGTTGTGAAACCGCTGGGCCGGATCGTCGTCGTGGCGCCTTCGGATGCTCAGTCGGGGATGTCGCATGCCATTACGGTAAAGAGTCCCCTGCGCATGAAAAAGATGCATGAGGAACCCGGTCTCCTCATGTATAAATGCAACGGCACGCCGGTTGATTGTGTGAAACTGGCCTGCAACCAGTTGCTTAAGGAAAAGCCCGAATTGCTGGTTTCGGGGATCAATCACGGATCCAATTCCTCCACCAGCGTATTCTATTCCGGCACTCTCGGGGCTACCCTGGAAGGCTGCATTAATGAAATTCCCTCCATCGGTTTCTCGTTGCTGAGCATTGAATCCAATGCTGACTTTGCAGCCGCCAGGACCATCGCCCTGAAGGTTGTTCTGAAAGTCATGGAATACGGGCTGCCACCATCGGTATGCCTGAACGTCAATATTCCTAAAGTGCCCGCTGATGAGATAAAAGGGATCAGGATCTGCAGGCAAAACAGGGGATTCTGGCGGGAAGAATTTGACAAACGGGTTGACCCTGCGGGCAGGCATTATTTCTGGCTGACCGGATTTTATCATAACAGTGAACCCGAAGCCGAAGACACTGACGAATGGGCCTTGCGGAATAATTATGTGGCTGTTGTACCGCTTCAGACGGATCTCACTGCATATGCCATGATGGATAAGATGAAGCAATGGAAATTCTGAACCAGGCACAACCTATGAAGAAAATTAATTCAGTGGGCTTTGGTATAGCGTCGGGCATCCTGCTGCCTGTCATTGTATACCTGGTTTTGTATTTCGCCAGGGTCAATGATATACGTCATGTGCTGTTTTCAGACCATACCCTGCTGTCATCCATACTGCCTCTGCTGATCAGCCACTGCATTCTTCCCAATATTGTCCTGTTTTTCATTTTCAATTGGGCGGATAAAATGCTTTCAGCCAAGGGAGTGGTTATTTCGACAGTAATCCTTGCCGTTGGTGTTTTTGCCGTGAAAATAATGCTAAGCCTCCTATGAAGTTGTTTGTCATTGCCGGCGAGGCCTCAGGTGACCTGCACGCTTCGAACCTGATGAAAGAAATGAAAAGGCTTCGTCCTGATGTTGATTTTCTTTGTTTCGGCGGAGATCTTATGCGGGAAGCCGGAGGAAAACTGGCCAGACATTACCGTGACATGGCTTTTATGGGCATATGGGAAGTCATCAAAAATTACGGGAGGATCAGAAAAAATCTGGCTGACTGCAAGGCTGAAATCATACGGTATAATCCCGATGCCGTCATCCTGGTCGACTATGCAGGTTTTAACCTGAGGATTGCCCGGTTTGCCTCCGGCATAAACATACGGGTTTTCTATTATATCTCTCCCAAACTCTGGGCATGGGGCAAATGGCGGGTTAAAAAAGTCAGGCGATATGTAGATAAGATGTTTGTTAACCTGCCTTTTGAAGTTGATTTTTATAAAAGTCATGGGATCAATGCCGAGTATTATGGTAATCCGGTGGTCGACAGCGTGGCCGCAGGGTTGAATGCCGGGGAGGATTTGACTGACTTTACCAGGCAGCATGACCTGGATAACAGGCCTGTTATTGCTTTACTGGCAGGAAGCCGCAGGCAGGAGATCGACCTTTGCCTGCCCGAAATGTTGTCTGTGATCCGATATTATCCCAACCACCAGTTTATTATCGCGGGAGCTCCGTCCCTTAGTCCTGCGTTTTACCAACCCTACATCGAAGGTAAACCGGTGCGTCTGCTGCACGGACAAACCTATGGTATTTTAAGGCATGCAACGGCGGCGGTGGTGACTTCGGGAACGGCAACCCTCGAAACAGCCCTTCACCGGATACCGCAAGTCGTTATTTACAAAACCAGTCTCTTTACCTTTCTTGTAGGCTGGCCCTTTGTGAGCATCAAGTTTTTCTCGCTGGTGAATCTGATCATGGACCGTGAAGTGGTAAGGGAATTGCTGCAATTTAACATGGCCCGTGACATCAAGGCCGAACTTGACAACCTGCTTTTCAGGGAGGAATACCGGCAACGGATGCTCGACCAATACGACAGCCTTATCGAAAGAACAGGACTGCCGGGCGTTTCCGCAAGGGTGGCTGAACGCATGCTGTCGCTGTTGCAGGAACCCTTACCTTCTTAACCATTAACGCAATGCACGCATTCAGACCAGCAACCGTCATATTTCGCTTTTTCATCATCCCTGTTTTCGCCTGTTCCTTTCATCTGCAGGCCAGGGATATCAAACTCGGACTCTTCTATGGCCATGAGGTCAATGCCCTGGTGTTTTCGGTAACGGAGGGAGAATATATCATTTATGGCGACTACCGGCAGGTAGGCATTGCACCCAGGGGGTTTATGGTTCATGTTGAAAACTCAGACCAGGGCCTTACCCTGCAGGATACCCTCAGTGTGCTGGGACCATTCAGCCGTATTGAGTTCAAGGGTATAAGCGGGGACAATGTATTCAGGGTCAGACCAGTATTCCCGTCATTACCGCCGAAGGAATCCGATGACAACCTCCTGTTGCAGCCTGATTTGAATTCCATAAGGATCATCAACGTGCTGGACCTGGAAAAATATATTGCAGGAACCGTGGAGGCTGAGGGCGGATGGACCGCCGGTATTGAGTTCTATAAAGCACAGGCGATTTTGGCCCGCACTTTTGCCGTAAGGAATTTTTACCGGCATGGCACCGAAGGATATAATCTTTGTGATACCGAGCATTGCCAGGCATTCAAGGGGAAAAGCCGGAAAAACCCTGAGATACAGGCTGCCTCTTCGGCAACCAGGGATCTGCTGTTGCAGGACAAGCACGGGAATCTCGTTAATCCTCTCTATCACTCCAATTGCGGAGGCATGACCGCCGATGCATTCCATGTCTGGAAAGAGCCGCTGTCTTATCTCCGGCCTGTCTCCGATCCGTTTTGTGTCAAATCCCCAAACGCCCGATGGGAGGTTGCCCGCAGCCGGAAAGACTGGATAACCTACCTGATCAGCAAGGGAGCCAAAAGAGAGCAACTGCAGCTTTCCGGATTGAATTTCACACCGCCCGGAAGGGAGATGTATTTCAGCCAGGGTGATACCATGATCAGGATGACCGATATCAGAAAGGACCTTAACCTGAAATCAGCCTGGTTCTCCGTCACCGAAGTGAGTGACAAGGTGATCATCAGCGGCAGGGGCTACGGACACGGAGCCGGTATGTGCCAGGAGGGCGCCATGGAAATGGCAAAGAAAGGATATGTATATGTGGATATCCTACATTTTTATTTCACCGATGTTATCATTGGAAGGCCTCCTGAGCAACAATAAACTCCTTACAACGGGTTCTCCACGGCTTTGACCAGTTTCCCAAGGATTCCCGGGACGGCTGATTCCACCCTTTTCCAGTCGGGGATCATCGGAGATCCTTTCGGATCATTGTAAAACATTTCCGTGGCATGGACAATGCCTTGTGCGAACATCTCAACCGTTTTCAGCTCATCATGGAAATCATAGCTGATACGGTGGCTGTACATTTCGGCATAGGATTCGTATACGCCTACAATTTCACGGGCATTCTTCAGGTAGGCCAGCCGAATGGAATTAAAGGCGTCCTGCCCGATAATTCTGCCGTTGCTGGCAAGGAAGGTGAAAAAGGTACGCGCAATGTCGGATGCCATTTTATACAAACCCTTTTCGGGTGAGGAGCCCACCCGCTGGTGCTTGTGGTCATACCGAGGGGTGATCTCAACCTGGCAGATACGGTTGATCCTCATATTGCGGTATATTTCCCCCAGGATTCCAACTTCGATGCCCCAGTCACAGGGGAACTGCAGCATGCGGGCCTGGCTAACAAAGGTGGCAAACTCACCTGATAGCGGATACCGGAAATCTCCCATGTAATCGATGTAATCCGTGGCTCCGAAAATATCCTTCAGCGCGCGGATGAAAGGAAAATAAAAAAGACGGGACACCCTGCCATAGAAACGGTCATTATAGCGGATGTAATACCCTTTTGAGAACTGGTATTTTAGAAAAACAATGGGGAAAAGAAGCCGGATTAGAAAATCCTTGTCGTAGGTGAGAATGTCGGCGTCATGGAAAGCCAGGGCAGAAACATCTCCTTTTGCAATCACATATCCAAGTCCCGTCCATACCGAATTACCTTTGCCTCTCAAACCTACAAAGATCTCTTTTTCTATTTCAGAAAGCACCTTTCGGACTCTCGGTCCATCGTTCCAGATCAGCACGCCTTTTTTCCCCAGGGGCCTGGTGATGGCGATGGATGACCGGTATTCTTCCTCTGAAGCCTGGTCGAGACATACATAGACTTTCTTGACAAAATCCATTTTCACCAGCTGCTTTATGATGGCACGCATGGCGGCACCCGACAGGTCACTGAATAAGGCGGGGATCAATACGCCTATGGGAATCTTCACGGATTCCTGCATGATCTTTTCTTCCATGCTGCCGGTAGATTCATCGGGCAGCAGTGAAAAGGTCGGTAATCGGTTGATATAAAAGTCTGCCATAACCTTAACGTTTTCGTTAGAAAGGATAAATTTCCGAAAACAATGTGAGAAAAAAAAATCGGGCAAAAGGCAAAAGGCAGAAGGCAGAAGGCAGAAGGTGCGTCAGTATCGGAAGAAATTGTCACGGCCGATACCCACATCAAACCTCCCGAGGGTGATGCTGATAGGCTCTTCATTCACCAGGGCTGAAAAATCGAACTCACCCGAAAGGATTACTTCCACCTGGTTTTTGTCGACCACCAGATGCTGGGCCCTTTTAAACCAGAGGGTCCCTGACATGATCTGTTCTTCGTGCTTCACCGTATCGATCGTGACAACCATTTTAAAATCCTCACCGGTCAGATCAACGATGGAATCATTCAGCGAAAGCAGGTCGGTAAAAGTAACAGGGTCAAAACCATACAAATCAAAACTGATCGACATACTGACCGGATTATAATCGTAATAATAATCCGGGCCTCTTTTTCGCCCTTTCAGCAGGAAAGAGGTCTTCCCTCCGTTGTTGATGATTTTGGCCGGTACGTCGTATTCGGTGTAGATGAACAATTCCCTGTCGTAATAGGCTCCGAAGGTATTGTAACCCCATTCTGTGTATGCCGGCAAATCAGGGAAATCCTTATCAGGAATGAAAACAGACTTTTTCAGTTCGGTTTCTTTGCTGCATGCCAGCGAAAAAAGCAGCATGGCGCATGTGATATGGGACAACGTGTTTTTCATATGCCGTAAGAATTATAAAGGAATACGGAACATAACCTGGCAACCGCCGCCTGCCTCAGGGGTAACAAAGCCGGGCTCACCGGAGGGGAGGATACCGACCGGAAAAGTGATCTCGAGGTTGCCACCGGGTTTAGTCAGCTTTCCGAGTTTAAGGCCAACTCCGGCAAAAAGCGATGCATGAAAGGGCCCCGGATTTTCCGTCACCCTGTTTACTTCATCGCTGTATGATTTCATGGCATCACTGTAAAAAACTGCCTCCTTTTTGTTCCGGACTTTTATATTCAATGCCGCACCCAGTTTGTAATATATGTTTACCATCCAGTCTTTGTTGGGATAGATTCGGAATTCAAGAGGAATACCTACATAGTCCGTCTTTTGGATCATCTCCCTCACTTTCGCATACTCTGTTGTCAGCCCTTCCTGCTTATACATGACATAGAAGAAATCAGGCGTATCAGACCAGTACGATGTTTTTCCAATGGAGCTAATCATCCGGGTATACCGTAATCCTCCCGAGGCTCCGATCACATTATTCAGCAGGCGGTATTCCAGTTTTACGCCCAGGTATTCAGCGTGCAACAGGCTTCTCAACTGATCTGTCACGTAACCGTAATTATAGGGATCGATGTCCCCCCTGATGTAATCTTTTTCAGGAGATTCGCAACTGATAAAATCGATGCCCCCTTCAACGAAAACAAAGGGCCGCTTTCCTTCCTGACCTTTAAGCATTTGAATCAGTGAAAAGACAAGAAAACCAAGGAGAAGAAATTTTGTTTTCATAGGCCGGGTTGTTTAGGTTCCTGCTTTTTTATTTGTCATAGGATGAACCGGTGGGGCACATGGTTGCGTCGATGATGGCTTATTTATTACCGTGTAACGGTTTAAAGATAAGAATTTTTAACAAAAGTCATGCAGTCATGCGGTCGTGCAGTCAAATAGTCTTAAAGTCTGTTAGTCTGTAGCCTGCGGTCGATGGACTAAGATCAAAGATCAAAGATCAAAGATCAAAGATTAAAGATTAAAGATTAAAGATTAAAGATCAAAGATCAAAGATCAAAGAATAAAGAGCTAACCACTAACCATTAACCAATAACCATCACCCTCCTTCGCCAAAGGCTTCGGAGGGCAAAGCAACATTTACAACCTTCTTAACAACCATAACAAAAAAATCCTATTTTTGGTCTTCGATTCAAAACCGATCATGATCTATTTGTTCAGGAAAGAAATCACAGGCTTTTTCAGCTCGCTTACCGGTTATATCGTGATGATCTCCTTTATCACGGTCACCGGCCTGTTCCTGTGGGTTTTCGAAGGGCCGTTAAACATCATGGAAGGCGGTTATGCCTCGCTGGACTCGCTGTTTTACCTTGCACCATGGGTATTCCTGATCCTCATCCCGGCTATCACCATGCGCATGTTTTCCGAAGAGAAGAAAACCGGTACGCTCGACCTGTTGTTGACGCGTCCGCTCAGCGAGACCCGTATTATCCTGGCTAAATATGCGGCTTCGCTTGCGCTGGTTATTCTTTCGCTGCTCCCCACGCTGATCTACTATATTTCCGTGGTTTTGCTCGGAAATCCTTCCGGTAACCTTGATACAGGCGGAACCTGGGGATCCTACATAGGTCTGCTTTTCCTTGCGGCCAGCTATGCCATGATCGGGCTCTGCTGTTCTTCCCTCACCGATAATGTCATCGTTTCTTTTTTGCTCACCGTGGCTCTTTGTATGTTTATCTGTTTTGGCCTTGACCAGACAGGCAAACTGGGAACATTCAGCGCAGCCGGGGATTTCCTGCTGAAACTCGGCATTATTGAACATTACCAATCCATGAGCCGGGGCGTTATTGATTCGCGGGACATCGTTTATTTCCTGGCCCTGATCACGGTTTTTTTCCTGCTTACCCGTTATAACCTTGAAAAGAGAAAATGGTAAAGTCTCCGAAGCATATCAGCACGAAAGCAAAACAGCGCCTGAAACTGGGTATTCACCTGGTCACCGTTATCCTGCTGGCCGGTGTGCTGTCATTTTATTTTTTCCGCCTCGACCTTACCGCCGAAAAGAGATACACCCTTTCACCCTATACAAAGAAAGTGCTGAAAAACCTCAATGACATTGTCTATGTGAAGGTTTACCTTGACGGAGAACTTAATATTCCGTTCCGGAAAATGCAAAGGAGTCTTCGTGAGACGCTGGATGAATTCAGGGTTTATGCAAAAGATAATCTTCAGTACACTATTGTCAATCCTTTTGAAAGCACGGATGCCAAAATCAGGAAAGATATGTTCGACCAGCTCTGCAACAAAGGGCTGAAACCAACCAATATTCTTTCCAATGACCGGGAAGGGGGAAGCTCGGAAAAGATAATCTTCCCGGGAGCCTTGATTGAATATAAGGGCATTGAAGTTCCTGTGAACCTCCTGAAGAACAATCCCGCTGTTTCAGCCGACGAGAATATCCACAATTCCATACAATCGCTTGAGTTTGAATTGATCAAGGTGATCAGCTCACGTTCAAAGGAACAGGTTGAAAAGGTCGCCTTCGTCGAAGGGCACGGAGAACTCGACGAATATCAAACCAAAGACATTTCCAATGAGTTTTCATGGTATTACCAGGTTGACCGCGGCAGCATAGGAGGGCAGCCCGGCATACTCGATGCATACCTGACGGTGATCGTGGCCAAGCCACGGTACCGGTTCAGCGAACAGGACAAATATGTACTTGACCAGTATATCATGAAGGGCGGACGGGTGATGTGGTTCATTGACCGGGTGGATATCAGTCTCGATAGTCTTGCCATGGGTTCGGCACTGGCCATGATCAATGACCTGAACCTCGATGACATGCTGTTCAGGTATGGCGCAAGGATCAATCCGGTATTGCTGAAGGACATGCAATGCAATATCATTCCGGTTAATGTTGCCCTGTCGGGTAATAATCCTGATTTCAAGCCCGCTCCCTGGTATTATTTTCCTCTCCTTACCGCTCCTCAGGGCCATCCTGTTACCAGGAACCTGAACATGATCAAGACCGAATTCGTCAACACCATTGATACCCTCGGAGCACGCAAGGGCATTGCAAAAACAATCCTGCTGAAATCCTCAGCGTTTTCCCATGTGGCAGAGGCGCCGCTGATGATGGAACTCGATGAAATCCGCCTGACACCGCAACGCAAGGACTTTAACAAAGCTGACCTGCCTGTGGCCGTATTGCTCGAAGGAACCTTTGAATCGGTATTTCAGAACCGGATGGTCAGTTCTATCATACCCGGGAATCCCGGGCAATCAATTCCTCTCAGCAAGCCGACCGCCATGATGATCGTGGCTGACGGCGATGTGATCAGGAATGAGATCCGGGTCACCCCTAAGGAAATAACGAGCCTGCCTCTCGGTTTTGACCGGTACACGCAACAAACCTTCGGCAATAAGGATTTTGTTATGAATGCCTTGCATTACCTTGCCGGCCATGCCGAACTTGTTAACCTTCGCTCCAGGGACAGTAAGCTGAGGCTTCTCGACAAATCAAAAATAAAGGAAGAACGTGCCTTCTGGATTATGTTGAACACCGTTATGCCTGTTTTGGTGATCCTCATGGCCGGGTTACTGTATAATTTCCTGCGGAAAAGAAAATATGCAAAGACCTGAATTTTTAATCATTACCCGGTTTTATCATGGGCCCGTCCGTAAAACAATTCGTACATGAACCGAAGAACCATCACCGTCATTGCCATTGCCATGCTGGTTTTGGCAGCGTTGATTCTTCTGCTGGCTGACAGAAAAAGCACCCTGGGGCGCGGACAGGCTGACTTTGCCCTTGAAGATCCCTCGGGGATTGACAGGATCCTCATTGGAAATAAGGAGTATCAGATTGTGCTGGACAGAAACAATGGGGTTTGGCAGCTTAACGGAAAATATGCAGCCAGGCAGGAGACCGTAAAATTGTTTTTACAGGCATTGGGCAGGCTTGAAATGATATCCCCCGCCTCAAAATCAGTCCGCGATACGATCACAGCCCTGCTGGATGATGCCGGAACCCGGCTGACACTTTACAGGGGTGACAGGGCGGTCAAAACATTCATCCTGGTTTATGAAAACCGGTCAATCCCCGGAACTTATATGATGGACAGCCGAAAAAGGCAGCCTTTCCGTGTAGGTCTGACCGGATTCAAGGGCAATGATATCACAGGCCTTTTCAGTGTAAAGGAGGCAGATTGGAAAGACAATGTTCTGTTTGCCTGCCGTCCCGAAGACATTGCCGGTGTCGGGATCGAGTATCCGCTCCAGCGGGAAAGGTCTTTCAGCATTTCCAGGGACGAAAAGGGAATGCTTCGACTGGCTGCGGCAGGTAAGGACACACGGCCGGATGTGGCAGATCAGTCGGCATTAGTCGATTATTTCTCTTATTTTGGACCTGTTCATTATAGCCTCCCTGAAGGTTATTCATATGATACCGCCTGGTTCAGGGAACCTTTTGCCATCGTGCGCGTTACCGATCGCAGGCAAGGCGAATTCCGGATAAGGGCATATAAAATACCGGCCGATGGAGGAGAAAACTATGATATGAACAATTTCCTGGCTTTTATTAACAATGACACCCTCCCTGTTTTATTGAAATATACTGATACTGACCCGATTATGAAGTCATACCCTGATTTTCTAAAAAAGTAAAAAACCACCCTTTCTGAAACCTTTTTTTTCGTAATATTGGCTTTCTGTATTCATCAAAATGCAGAAGTTTCAAATGATTGTTTTCAAATGAATTAAAAATACCCTACATGAAATTTGTTGTATCAAGTATCGACCTGTTAAATCACCTCCAGTCCGCCAGCCGTGTCATCAGTCCCAAAAACACCCTGCCCATCCTGGATAATTTTCTCTTCAGGCTCACAGGGAACAAGCTTGAAATAACCGCGTCGGACCTGGAGACCACCTTGATCACCACGGTTGAGCTGGAAAATGTTTCGGACGAAGGCATTATTGCCATCCCGGCCCGGCTGCTCACCGACTCATTGAAAGAATTTCCCGATCAGCCTCTTGCCTTCAATATCAACACCGATACCTTTGGCATTGTTATCAGTTCGGAAAACGGACAATTTTCCGTTGTTGGGCAGAACGGAGATGATTTTCCGCAACTGCCGCAGATCAAGCAGGAAAGGAAGATATCCTTTGATATTGCAGCCGAAACCCTTGCGGGCGGCATTAACAGTACAATTTTCGCCACCGCCGACGATGAACTGAGACCTGTCATGAACGGTGTATTCCTTGAGCTGTCGGATAAAGACCTCACCTTTGTGGCTTCCGACGCTCATAAGCTGGTGCGTTACAAACGCTCCGACGTAAAGGCTGACGACTCGGGCGCTTCGTTTATCCTGCCTAAAAAGCCGGCTTCCGTTCTTAAAACCATCCTGGCAAGGGAACATGACCATCTGCATGTAGAGTTTGATGACAAGAATGCCTTTTTCACCTTTTCAGACTATAAGCTCGTTTGCAGGCTGGTTGAAGGTAACTATCCCAGCTACAGCTCGGTTATACCCACCCATAATACCAATAAGCTCATCATCGACAGGATGAGGTTCCTGAACACGATCAAGAGGGTATCCGTGTTCTCGAACCAGGCCAGCAACCTGGTCCGGCTCAAACTGAAAGGGAACAAACTCACGGTTTCGGCCCAGGATATTGATTTTTCTACCTCGGCTTATGAAGACCTGGCATGTCAGTATAATGGCGACGATATTGAAATCGGCTTCAAATCGACCTTCCTCGTTGAGATACTGAATAATCTGCCTTCGCAGGATATTTCCATTGAGCTGTCTGATGCTTCGCGGGCAGGCCTCTTCTTGCCCTTCCAGAAAGGCAACGAGAACGAGGATATTCTCATGCTTTTAATGCCCATGATGATTGGAGCATGAAGCTGCAGCTGAAAAATCCTCTCATTTTCTTTGACCTCGAGACAACAGGGATCGATGTTGCCGTTGACCGTATTGTGGAGATCTCATACCTGAAGATATTTCCCAACGGCGATGAGGAATCAAAAACCATGAAGATCAATCCGGGCATGCCGATCCCTCAGAAAGCCATTAATATCCATGGCATAACCGATGAAGACGTAAAGGATGCGCCAACCTTCCAGGAAGTTGCCAAAAACATCGCCAAAGTCTTCGAAGGATGTGATTTTGCCGGGTATAATTCCAATAAATTTGATCTGCCTCTCCTGGCCGAAGAGTTTCTGAGGGCTGATACCGACCTCGACCTGAAGAAGCGCAAATTCATCGATATCCAGGTGATCTTTCATAAAAAGGAACAACGAACCCTCAGCGCAGCCTATAAATTCTATTGTGATAAAAACCTCGAGGACGCTCACAGCGCCGAGGCAGATACGCGGGCAACCTATGAAGTCCTGCAGGCGCAACTTGACCGGTATCCTGACCTGTCCAATGATGTTGACGAACTTTCGAAGTACTCAAGCCATAACCGTCATGTGGATTTCCTGGGAAGGATTGTATATGATGACGATGATTGCGAGATCTTCAATTTTGGCAAGTATAAGGGACAGAAGGTAACGGAAGTATTGAAAAAGGATCCGGGCTATTACGGGTGGATGATCAACGGGAATTTCCCCCTGCATACGAAGAAAGTGCTTACGGCGATCAAACTCAGGGGGGCGTTTGGGAAGGAGTGAGGAGAGAAAGAGTGAAAGAGTGAAAGAGTGAAAGAGTGAAAGAGTGAAAGAGTGAAAAGGTGAAGGGACCAGAAGACCAGAAGACCAGAAGACCAGAAGACCAGAAGACCAGAAGACCAGAAGACTAGCAGACTAGCAGACTAGCAGACTAGCAGACTAGCAGACCAGAAGACTAAGAGAAAATTCTGAATATCGATTACTGAATATCCTCATGAAAATCATTTGCATCGGACGAAATTACGCTGACCATGCCAGGGAAATGAACAATCCCCTGCCATCGGTACCCGTTTTTTTTATGAAACCCGAATCTGCCATCATTATCAATAACAATCCCTTCTTCCTGCCTGATTTTTCCAATGAAGTTCATTATGAGGCAGAGATTATGCTGAAAATCATCCGGCTGGGAAAGAATATAGAAAAGCAATTTGCCCACCGGTATTATCAGGAGATTGGCATAGGCATTGACTTCACGGCACGAGACCTGCAGCGTGAATGCATAAAGGCCGGCCAACCCTGGGAAATTGCAAAGGCCTTTGACGGATCGGCCGTGTTGAGCAAGTTCATTAAAAAGGAAAAACTGCCCGATCCCAATGCCGTCAATTTTCAGCTTGACCTGAACGGACAAACCGTACAGAAAGGCAATACCAGGGATTTGATTTTTTCCTTTGACGATATCATTGCCTATGTTTCAAAGTTTGCAACGCTGAAAATGGGCGACCTGATTTTTACCGGTACTCCTGCCGGTGTGGGGCCGGTTAAGATAAACGATCATCTTGTCGGCTCGATCGAGGGCCAGGTAATGCTGGATTTCCGGGTGAAATGAGGGGGAAGAAGATAATCGGTAACTAGTAACCGGTAACTGATATTCGTTAAATTGACACAAGTTAGATTTTCATGCTGAAAGACTTTGCAGCTATCAGTATTTTCCGCTCAGTTCGTTTTGTAGTTGTTTGAAATAGCTCTTACCATATGGATCCAATGGAAGGTTTTCTGTATGGGGTATCAGTTCCGTGAAGTGGATCTTTCCATGAAGTACTTTATCAACCAGCAGATCGGCGACCTTAAGAGGGCCTTCATGGGCATTGGCATCATGGACAGACCATTGCCTTTTCAGTTCATTATAAAAATCAACGGTATACTGATAGCGTTTTTGCTGGATCTGAATGAAATCCTTCAGCTCACCATAGCATCGTACCAGATTTCCGAACCTTTTCTCCAGGTTACCGGTTATTTCAGCCGGCATTGAATGAATGGTCATTCCGCGCTGCAGGTATATCTCGAGATAGCGGAATACCCCGATAGCGCCGAAAGCATCAAGGTCATCGCAAACCGAAAGTAAGGTCGTTAAATCTACCATCGGTATATAAGCTGACAAAGTGAGGTCTTTATAGGTTTTGTCATCATGTTTTTCCACCGCGTTCAGGATGTCAGTCATGCTGTCGGCAGAAAAACTGCTGTGTTCAGCCAGGTAATCCCGGCAAATCTCGCGGCTTTCCCTGCCGTGAGAGGCATCGAGGGTGCGGGTCAGACCTGTGTCATGAAAAAAACAGGCGATGATGAGCTGTTCGAGTTTCTTTTCCGTGAACTGAAATCCTTTTTTATGCAGTGCCCTGATCAGGTTTGCAGCAAATAACCACACCCTGAGGTGATGGGTATGATCGTGGGAGGGAAGCCAGGTTTGTCTGAACAGTGCTCTTACATGGGCCTGCAGCTTGTTCAGCCATCGCTCTTCTACACGGAGGAGGACGACACTAATATCGGTTGATTTGATGATTTGTTGATTTATTGATTTGATGATTTGAAAATTTGAAAAGTTGAAGATTATAATGTAGATAGATTAACAGGTATACAGATTCATTATTCACTTCTTAAAACCCACCTCTAACTCCTCCAAGGAGGGGAACGTTGGATTACAGATAGACTGCTTACCGGTTGCTTCCTCAGGTGACGTAGCTGATCTTCATCATGTTGGTCTTTCCGTGTTCTATCATGGGGATGCTGCCTACATGCACAATGATATCCCCGGGCTTGATCAGCGCTTCGCTCTTCAATACCTCAATGCTTTTGCTTACCGCTTCGTTGATGTGATTGATTTTTTCTTTATAAAAAGCGCGGACACCCCATACGAGGGAAAGTCTTTTAACGATGGGACGGTTGGAGGAAAATGCAAAAATATGAGCCGAAGGCCGGTAACTGGATATCCTGTGAGCAGTTGCCCCGGAGTGTGTATAGGTTATAATGGCCCTGGCTCCTGTAAGATTGGCCATTTTGACTGCATTAAAACATACCGATTCGGGCAGGAAATCAGGCGAGTCACAGGCGGGAATATACTCATGCTTGTGAACAAAATCGCATCCTTCAGATGAGTTGATCACCCGCTGCATGCTTTTTATTGCCTCCACCGGGTATTTCCCTACTGAAGTCTCACCGCTCAGCATCAGTGTATCGGCGCCGTCAAAGACCGCATTGGCAATATCATTGGCTTCGGCCCGTGTAGGCCTGAAATTGGTGATCATGCTTTCGAGCATCTGGGTGGCAATAATGACAGGTTTTGACATGCGGATGCATTTGCTCACGATCTGTTTCTGAATGTAAGGCACTTTGTTAAAAGCCACCTCCACGCCAAGGTCTCCCCTGGCCACCATCACACCGTCGGCTTCCGCAATAATGGCGTCAAGTTCGTTAAGCGCCTCGGGCTTTTCGATCTTGGCAATGATGCCGGCCTCTTTCCCCCTATCCCTGATAAATGCCCGGAGTTCTTTTATGTCATTGGCTGACCTGACGAATGACAGCGCAATCCAGTCGAAATTATGTTCCAGCATAAAGGCGGCATCTTCCATATCCTTTTCGGTAAGGCTGGGCAATGAAACCTTCGTATCGGGCAGGTTCACTCCTTTTTTTGAAGAGAGTGGACCCCCGTTAACCACGGTTGCCCATACCGTATCCCGGCCATTGGTATCCGTTACCTTCATTCTGATCTTTCCGTCATCGAGCAGGATATACTCTCCCTTTTGTGTATCGGCAGGGAATTCCTGGTAGGTTATATAAAGTTTCTCCCTGGTACCCATGCAAGGGTAGGTAACAAAAGTTATCTCATCCCCTTCCTTCAGGTCAATCTGGTTGTTTTCCACTTCTCCGATCCGGAGTTTCGGTCCCTGCAGATCGCCCAGTATGGCTACCTTCATCCTCAGCTCGGCATTCAGTTCATGGATCATCTGAATGACGGGAATTTTGTTTTCCTGCGTCCCATGCGAGAAGTTCAGGCGGCAAACATCAATCCCCGCCCTGAACATATCCCTCAGGATTTCATAGGATGAACATGCAGGACCGATGGTTGCAATGATTTTCGTTTTGGAATCCTTATTCCTGACCATAATAGTGATATGAAAATGAATCACCGGACATGAACGCTGTAATTCATAACCGTCCACTGTTTGCAGGTTCCTATGCCGGCCATGACAGTCATGCTGTCAAATCGGTATTAAATATACGGTTTTTTATGGTTGCTGCAACAATCCTTTTGCGGGATGATATTTTTGTACACCGATAGTTCAGGGGCCTTATGTTATATATGAATATCCATTGGAGCGGCACGTTAATGAAAAACCTCCCGGGGGATTTCATATACGCTTTCTGAGGCAGCATAATTGATAGGGGACGAGATTGCATAAATTGCGCTGAATCATTTATATTTGTATTACCCAACTTTCTGAATACATGATAAAGTCCATGACCGGCTTTGGAAAAGCCTCTGCAGAACTGTCCGACAAACTCATCAACATTGAAATCAGGGCATTGAACAGCAAGCAACTCGACCTGTACACGCGATTGCCCAACCTGTATCGCGAGAAAGAACTTGATATAAGGAACGAATTGGCTAACAAGCTGAAAAGGGGTAAGGTGGAGCTGACCGTCACCCTCGACAATAAGGAAGAAGAACAGGTATTGAAGCTCAATGTACCGGTCATAAAAGGTTATTACAGGCAGTTGAAAGAAATAGCAGGGGAACTCGGCGATGCGTTAAGCGAGCCTCTCCTGCCTTCCATCATGAGGATGCCGGAAGTCTTCAATGCCCATAAGGATCAGATCGGTGAAAAAGAATGGGCCGGTTTGATGCAGGCGATCGACCGGGCCGTGCAGGAGCTCGACCTGTTCCGGATACAGGAAGGCAGAGCATTGAGGGAAGATATGCTGAGCCATGTTGAGACTATCGAAGCCCTCCTCAAACAAATCGCGCCCTTTGAAAAGGAAAGGGCTGAGATGCTGAAGGGTAAGCTTACCGGGAACCTCCAGGAGCTGTTTTCTCCCAATGGTTATGATAAAAACAGGCTGGAGCAGGAAATGATCTTTTACCTGGAGAAATTCGACATCACCGAAGAAAAAATCCGCCTGCAGAACCATTGTGCCTATTTCAGGGAGGTGGCTGACGAAGAAGAAGCGGCAGGCAAAAAGCTTGCTTTCGTTGCCCAGGAGATAGGACGCGAAATCAATACCATCGGTTCAAAAGCCAATCACTCCGGGATGCAGAAGCTTGTTGTGCTGATGAAGGACGAGCTTGAAAAGATCAAGGAGCAATTGATGAATGTTTTATAAAATCTGAACAGTCCATTATGAGCGGTAAAGCCATTATTATTTCAGCCCCGTCGGGTGCCGGCAAGACCACAATTGTGAGGCATCTGTTGGCATGCAGCGATCTTCGCCTTGAATTTTCCGTATCAGCCTGCACAAGACCCATTCGTGAGGGCGAAAAGCACGGAACCGACTATTATTTTATGACGGTGGATGATTTTAAAAGCAGGATCGAGGAAAAAATGTTTCTTGAATGGGAGGAAGTGTATAAGAATTCCTATTACGGGACGCTGAAAAGCGAAGTTGACCGGATATGGAATAATGGCCATCATATATTGTTTGATGTTGATGTTGAGGGAGGGGTCAACCTGAAAGATATCTTTGGACAGCAGGCATTTTCAGTTTTCATTATGCCGCCTTCCCTGGAGGAGTTGCAGCGCCGTCTTGAAAAGAGGGGGACAGATTCACCGGAGAAAATCCAGAAACGAATCAATAAAGCCGGCTATGAGATGAAATTTGCATCAAGATTTGACAAGACCATCATTAACGATAACCTTGACCTGGCATTAAAAGAAGCTGAAGATCTGGTACGGCAGTTTTTAACCCAAGCCTGAAAGATTATGAAAATCGGACTGTTTTTCGGTTCATTCAACCCGGTACACATCGGTCACCTGGCCATTGCCAATTACATGGTTGAATTTACCGATCTGAAGCAGCTCTGGTTTGTCATCAGTCCCCATAATCCGTTCAAACCCAAACAATCCCTGCTCGCCGACCATCACCGCAGGACATTGATGGATATTGCCGTGGGCAATGAAGAACGGTTCCGTGTTTCGGATATCGAGTTTTCCATGCCCAAGCCTTCCTTTACTATTGATACCCTCACCTGGCTGAAAGAGAAGCACCCCTCCCATACTTTCGTGCTTATCATGGGTTCCGACGGACTGCCGACCTTTGATAAATGGAAAAACTATCAGATGATCGAGGAGTGTTACCAACGATACGTGTATCCGCGACCGGGTTACCCTGTTGATCCGGCTGAGCACAGGAACATCATAGTCGTTAATGCCCCCCTGCTGGAAATTTCTTCCAGTTTCATCAGGGAGGCTATCGGCAACGGGAAAGACATCCGTTATTTTTTGCCCCCGAAGGTTTATGATACCATCATCGAAATGAGTTTTTACAGGAAGAAGAAGACATGAATGCTTTGTAACATTTTACTGAAAAGCTATGGATAAAGACCTGATTTTCATACAGACAATCCTGTCGGATGAAATGGTAGCCAATGGTTTCCCTGTGGTCTATAAAGGAAAACTGAATCACGAGATCCTGAAACTCTTTACTTCCATGGCTGAAGCCACGATATCGAAAGGATGCACCAACCATTCCATCCGCCGCAAGGTGTTTCATGTGATCGTGGAATGTGTGCAGAACATTACAAGGCATTCAGACGACTTTGACGAGGACGGCATCGGGAACGGCATCTTTGTTGTGGGGGAAAGAAAGGATTATTATTATATCATCACCGGCAACATCATCAAATCACCCAAGGTGCCGAAACTCGAGAAAAAGCTGGAAAAGCTGAACAGCATGACGAATAATGAATTGCTGAAATTGCACAAGGTGCAGATGCTCGATGGGGAATTGTCAGAAAAAGGCGGGGCAGGGCTGGGCCTTATCGATATGATCCGTAAAACCGGCGAAAAATACATCTACCAGTTTCTGAAGCTCGACATGGAAAATCATTTCTTCATCCTCAAGGTCACCGTCCCGAAAACGTAGGAGGGAAAAGACCTTCCATGGTCCTCCGGACCATGGAAGGTCTGCCAGATACTACACCCCGCTGTGTTCCGTTCTCCTTATGATCTCATCCTGCAGGTCGGTGCCGAGGTCGTTGAAGTAATCACTGTAGCCGGCAACCCGCACGATAAGGTCTCTGTGGTTTTCGGGATGCTGCTGGGCATCCCTGAGGGTGTCGGCCGACACCACGTTAAACTGGATATGGTGCCCGTCGAGACGGAAATAGCTGCGGATAAGCTTCGTGATCTTCGTTATGGCCTCATCATCCTCAAAGAATTCCGGTGTGAACTTCTGGTTGAGCAGGGTGCCTCCGGTTTTCAGGTGGTCAATCTTTGATGCCGATCTGATGACGGCTGTCGGGCCGTGGGTGTCGGCTCCCTGCACCGGAGAAATACCTTCTGACAAAGGCATTCCCGCCTTTCTCCCGTCGGGCAGGGCCCCGGTTACACTGCCGAAATATACATGACAGGTGGTGGGCAGCAGGTTGATGCGGTGACAGCCTCCGCGTGCATTCGGCTTTCCGTTCACGGCATCGTAATAGATTCCAAACACTTCCTGCAGCCGGTCATCGGCTTCATCATCATCGTTCCCGTATTTAGGCGTTTTGTACAGCAAATCATACCGCAACGGTTTGTTTCCCATGAAATCAGTTTTTAGTGCAGTAAGCATTTCCTTCATGGGGATGGTTTTTTTGTCAAATATGTGCCATTTCAGGGCTGCCAGGCTGTCTGTCATCGTCCCCAGCCCGACGCCCTGGATGTAGGATGTGTTATACCTGGCCCCGCCGGCCACATAATCCTTCCCTTTCCTGATACAGTCCTCGATGAGAATAGACAGGAAGGGTACAGGAAGATGACGCGAGAAGATCTGCTCGATGATATTGTTGCCCCTGATCTTAATGTCGATGAAATAATTCAGTTGCAAGCGAAATGCCTCCAGCAGCTCTTCGTAGGTTTTGAAGGACTGAGGGTCCCCGGTTTTCAGTCCGGTCTGTTTGCCGGTCATGGGATTGATGCCGTTGTTCAGGGTCAGTTCAAGCACCTTGGGCATATTGAAATACCCGGTGAGGATATAGGCTTCGGTACCGAATGCCCCGGTCTCGACACATCCGCTTGCACCGCCCTTTCGGGCATCAACAAGGTCTTTCCCCTGCCGGAGCATTTCCTGGACGATGGCATCGGTGTTGAAAACCGAAGGCTGGCCAAAGCCGGTTCTGATGATCTTCACCGCCCGGTTTACAAAAGTGTCGGGATTCTTTTTGGAAACCTGTATCATGGAGCTGGGCTGCAGCAGACGCATTTCTTCAATGACATCGAGCAGCATGAAAGTCATCTCATTCACCGCATCGGCCCCGTCCTCTTTCACTCCCCCGAGGTTGATGAGGCAGAAATCGGTATAGGTATTGCTTTCCTGTGCCGTGACGCCGACCTTCGGGGGCGATGGATGGTTGTTGAACTTGATCCAGAATGCCTGCAATAACTCGACAGCCTCATCCTTCGTCAGTCTGCCCTCCTGTATATCCCGCTGATAAAAGGGCAGCAGGTGCCGGTCGAGCCGGCCTGGGTTAAAGGAGTCCCAGGGATTGGCTTCCAGGATGACGCCCAGGTGAACGAACCAGTAATATTGCAGGGCTTCATGCAGGGTTTCAGGCGCATGTGCCGGCACTTTTTTACAAACTGTGGCCATCTTCAGCAGCTCTTTTTTGCGCGGAGGTTCTTTTTCAATTTCAGCCAGCTGTTCCAGCTTTTCGGCGTGACGGCCCGCAAACCTGATCAATGCATGGGCCGCCACCTCCATGGCATTGAGCTCTTCAGCTTTATCATAAGCATCAGGATCATGAACAGGATCAAGTGCCGAAAGGCTTTGCCTAATCTCGCCGACAAAACCGAGCATCCCTTTCCGGTATATGGCGTCGCCGCATACCGTATGGCCGGGCGCCCGCTGTTCCTGGAATTCAGTGAAGATACCGGCGGAATAGGCGTCGAGCCATTCCTGGCTCATGGCAGTCATCACCTTTTCACGGTTCGACCTGCCGGTCCAGTAGGCCAGTCGTGTTTCCCTGTCAACTTTAAAGGATACCTTTTTGCGGGTATTGAGTATATCGAGGTCCTTCAGCGAGTGAATACAGATCTCGGGGTAGGTCGGCGTGGCCTTGGGTGCCGGACCTCTTTCCCCTACGATCAGCTCATCTTCGCCGATATAAAGGGCCTTTTTTTCGAGGATGTATTCAAATGACCTTGCCCGTGTCATGGGCACCGAAAGTCCACGGGACCGGTCCCCCTGGTAAAATTCCGTCATCAGCAATGCACGTTCGGCTGATATCCGGTTGACGGCATTGATGCTGCTCTCTCTGAGTCTTTTGATTCTTTTATTCATCTTAAATGGCTTTAAGAATTTCGAACAAGGAACACCGAATATCGAATAATGAAGATAATGGGTTCTCTGTCTTATCTTCGTTATTCAGCGTTCGATGTTCCTTGTTCATTATTGCTTTCATATGATATCTTCAAAAAAGCGATCACCCCCCGATCGTCACTTTAAATCCCCCTTCTTTAAACAACTTCACATAGGGAATTATATCGTCTTTTTTCAATGCCGGGATTCCTTTCATGTTATCCGGCAGGGCAAACCGTTTGTATTTATTCTTCCCCAGGGTGTGGTAAGGCAGCAGGTCGACCTGTTCAACCTTTCCGGTCAATGATTGAAGGAATAGCATGATCTCAATCATATTGTTTTCGTTATGGTTGAATGAAGGAATGACGGGGATGCGTATCCGCACCGGCTTATTTTTTCCCGCCAGATACCGGAGGTTGCTGAGGACAAGTTCATTGGAAGAACCTGTGAATTCTTTATGTTTCACCGGGTCAACATGCTTCAGGTCATATAAAAACAAATTCGTATCGGGCATGATCATGTCGAGGTAACGCTGATGTACATGCCCGCTGGTATCTATTGCCGTATGCAGTCCTTCGCGCCGGCAGGCTTCGAGGACAGCCGCAAGGAATTCGGGCTGCTGCAAGGGTTCTCCGCCTGAGAAAGTCACTCCTCCTCCCGATTCATCATAAAAAACGCGGTCACGCAGCAGGATGTTCATAATTTCATCGATACCGCAGGCAGTGCCGACCTCCTCGGCATGTTCGAAGCATTCACCGTCAACCCAGACTCTCTTTTGTGAGGTAAAGGATTGCAGGTCGATGCTTTCAGGATTGTGGCACCACCGGCACGAAAGCGGACAACCTTTGAAAAAGACCGTTGTGCGGATACCGGGTCCGTCGTGCACTGCAAAACGTTTGATATCGAATAGTATTCCTTTCACAGGGAAACCTTTGCATCACTTAAGTAAGAAAACAAATAAACAGGGAAAAAGGGACCGGAATTCCGGGAAGCGGCTGATGTAAAAATTTTCCCGGAACCCAATGCTATATTATCCAGCATTCAAAGAGGCCCTTGCCATAGTGATGATACAGTGTATTATGAAATCGAGTATCGAGTTGCATTGCACATTGCATTAATCATTGTAAAGATATATTATTTTTGCAAGTCATATCAATATAAAAATAAAACCTTATACAATCCGGTATGGTTTGGATTATCTTACTACTGGTCCTGGGTTTTGCCCTCACCATCAAGGGAGCTGATTTCCTCGTCAAAGGATCTTCTTCCCTGGCGAAACGCTATGGCGTCCCTGAAATGATCATTGGACTTACCATTGTTGCGATAGGCACCTCAACGCCTGAAATGGTCGTGAATCTTATCGCATCAGTTAAAGGTCATAATGATGTTGTGCTGGGAAACATCATCGGGAGTAACAACTATAATCTTTTCATTATACTGGGGGTTTCAGCCTTAGTATATCCGGTGACCATTAAACGTTCCCTGATACTGAAAGAAATTCCCTACACCCTTGTCGCTGCTTTTGCCGTTATGATCCTTGCCAATGATATATTATTGTTCCATGAAAGGGACAATGTTTTGAGCCGTCTGGACGGGTTGATACTGCTCGGATTCTTTGTGCTGTTTATGATATATATTTTTCGGCACTGGCAGGATGGCGCAGCGGAGATCCCGATCCATGGTGAAAATTTCACCATGTTGAAAACCTGGTTGCTGTTGGGAGGAGGATTGACCGGACTTATTCTCGGGGGCAAACTGGCTGTTGACAATGCCATTAAGCTGGCCCAGGTATTGGGTGTCAGTGAACGTATTATCGGCCTTACCATCGTAGCAGCGGGATCCTCGTTGCCCGAACTGGCCACTTCAGCCATGGCTGCTTACAGGAAAAAATCAGATATAGCCATCGGCAATGTAGTTGGTTCCAGTATTATAAACATTTTTCTCATTCTGGCCATCAGCCTGATTATATCTCCCGCCCCCTATCCGCTTAGTTTCAATGTTGATCTTACCCTGCTGATTGCCGGCACCATTTTGCTGTTGCTGTTTACCTATACCGGCAAGAAGGCCAGCATTGACAGGCCGGAGGGAATTATGCTGCTGGTTATTTATATAGGGTATGTCATTTTCCTGTTGTAATAAATCATTTTAAAAAGATTAATTTTAGGGCTTTCATATTTCAAACACGATGAGGGTGCGCTTCAGGTTCTTTATGGCCTATCTGGTATTCTGGCTGGTTTTGTTTATTGCCGGCAAGCTGGTTTTTTTGCTCTACCAGTATAACCAGTCTTTTCTGCTTCCGGTTGCCGATTGGTTCAACATCCTATACCACGGTCTGAGGCTTGATTTATCGACCCTGGGATACCTCGCCTCTATTCCGGTTCTGACCCTGGCCGTTACATCGTTCTGGAAAGGCAGGGTGGCAACCTGTGTGATCAATACCTATACGGTCATTGCCCTGATATTGTTTGTCATGATATCGCTTGTCGACCATGTGATCTACAAAGCCTGGTCGGTTCATTTCGATTATACTCCCCTGCGTTACCTGGCGAATCCGAAAGAGGTGATTGCCAACCTGGCCTGGTATCATTTTGTGCTGTTGTTGCTTATCACCTCACTGATATGCTGGGCACTGTTCAGCTTTTACCGGAACAACCTGGTCCCCGTGATCAGGAATGCCTCACCGGGCGGATGGTGGTCAGCATTGGTTTTCATCATCCTGTTTTTTTCGCTTTTCCTGCCTGTAAGGGGCGGACTGGGGACTACTCCCATCAACATCAGCAGCGCTTATCACAGCCGGAATATTTTTGCCAACCAGGCCGCTATCAACGTGCTGTGGTACTTCGGGCATTCTGTGGTGGAGGGCAAGGAAACCCGTAATCCTTATGTTTTCTTCAAGGCGGAGGGTTATGAGGAGGAACTGGAACAGCTCTATCAGTCCGATGATGAACCGGTTAAGGTCCTTAACCTGGAACGTCCGACCATTATCCTGGTGATGATGGAGACCTTCACGGCCAAACTGGTAGAGCCTCTGGGAGGTCCTCCCGGCGTTACACCGAATTTCAACAGGCTTTGCCGTGAAGGTATATTGTTTACCAATGTTTATGCTAACGGCACCCGCACTGACCGGGGAATGGTTTCGATTATCAGCGGATTTCCAACCGTTGAACCGATATCCGTATTGAAATATCCCGAAAAAACACATAAGATGGCATATATCTCACGCGATCTGAAAAAGGAGGGATACAGCTCGGTGTTTTATTACGGCGGGGATGTTGATTTTGCCAACATGAAGCCTTATCTGATCAACGGAGGATTCCAGCGTATCTATTCAGAAAGGGATTTTTCAGATTATAAAGGTTACAGAAGCAATTGGGGAGTGCCAGATCATGCAGTATATGACAAGGTTGTTGAGGAAGTAAGCCGGCAAAAGGGACCGGCTTTGCATGTGATGCTTACCCTCAGTCATCACGAGCCATTTGAAATTCCCGGCGAACCTCATTTTAAGGGCATAGGCTTAAAAAGTAAATTTCACAGCTCGGCTTATTTTGCTGACAGTTGCTTGGGTGATTTCATCGGCAAACTAAAGCGCACGGATCGCTGGGACAGTTGCCTGGTGATATTTGTGGCGGACCATGGAAGTCCTTTTCCTGACTACAGCCAGTATCACGAACCGGCCAAGTACAGGATCCCGATGCTGTGGATTGGCGGCGCCCTGAGAAACGATACCGTCATTACCAAATACTGTGCCCAGTCGGATATTGCCAAAACGCTGCTTCATCAGCTCGGCATTAAAAGCAATCATTATATCCTTGGCAAGGATGTCTTGTCGCCTGCTGCCGGTTCGTTTACCTTTTATTCCTATGTGGGCGGCATGGCCATGATGACCGACAGCGTGTCTTTCGGCCTGGATTTCCTGTCAGGCAACCTGTTGTTTTCAGCGGGGCATGTCACCGATGAACATATCCGGTATGTTAAGGCGATGCAGCAGTTTGTTTACGGCTATTATCTGTCACTGTAGATGGAAAAGTCTGATAGTCTGTTAGACTGTTAGGCTGTTAGACTGTCAGGCTGTCAGGCTGTTAGCGACCAGAAGACCAGAAGACCAGAAGACCTCCCAACTGCATGACTTTATGAAACGAAATACTGCATTTCAAAATATTTCCGGTATTCTCCGTTCTGCTTCATCAGTTCTTCATGGTTGCCGTTTTCGATGATCTCGCCGTTTTTCAGCACGAAGATCCTGTCGGCATTGACAATGGTGGAGAACCGGTGGGCGATGACGATGGAAGTGCGGTTTTTCATAAGCCGGGCCAGTGCGTCCTGCACGAGTTTTTCAGATTCGGTGTCAAGGGCAGAGGTGGCTTCGTCGAGGATCAGGATGGGAGGGTTCCTGAGAACAGCCCTTGCAATGCTGATACGCTGGCGTTGTCCGCCCGACAGCTTGCCACCCCGGTCGCCGATATTGGTGAAATAACCTTCTTCACTGGCTGCAATGAATTCATGGGCATTGGCCACCCTGGCGGCTTCGGTTACCTGCTCAAGGGTTGCCGTTTCAATTCCGAAAGCGATGTTGTTAAAGAATGTGTCGTTGAAAAGGATCGGATCCTGGGTGACGATCCCCATCAGGTTTCTCAGATCGTTGATTTTGCAATCGCGTATATCGTATCCGTCGATCAGGATCTGTCCGCTGTCCGTGTCATACAGGCGTGGCAGCAAGTCGGCCAGGGTTGTTTTTCCTGCGCCTGAATGACCCACCAGCGCTATCATCTGTCCCTTCCTTACGGTGAAGGAAATGCTTTTCAGTACCGGTTCTGCCTTGTAGCGGAAGCTAACATCGCGGTATTCGATCGTGCCATTAAATGATGCAATGGGCCTGGCTTCCTTTTTTTCGGTGATCGTGTTCTCTGTCTTCAGTATCCGGTTTATGCGCTCCATGGATGCCAGCCCTTTCTGGATGCTGTAATATTCGGTTGAAAATGCCTTTGAAGGATTAATGATGCTGTAAAAAACGGCAATGTAAACCAGGAATTTTTCGGGACTGAGAACACTGGTATTGTTCAGGATCAGGTAACCGCCATACCACATAACGATGATCACCACGATGGTCCCCAGCAGCTCGCTTAACGGAGAAGCAAGGTATCTGCGAACATAGATGCGGTTCATGATCCGGCGGTATTCCTCCGTCTGCACCCCGAACCGTTCTGCTATTTTTTTCTCCGCTGCAAATCCTTTAATGATCTTTAATCCCGAAAGAGTTTCTTCGACGGTACTCAGCAATTCCCCCATTTTATTCTGTCCGGCCATGGAATGTTTTTTCAGCGTTTTGCCTATCCTGCCGATGATGAGACCTGCGATGGGAAAGAGAACACAGACAAACACGGTGAGTTGCCAGCTCATGATGATCATGGTGGTCACGAACACCATGATGATGATGGGATTCTTGATGAGCATTTCAAGGGAATTGATCACCGAGGCTTCGACCTCGGTTACGTCACCGGTGATGCGTGCCATGATATCCCCTTTCCGTTCCTCTGAAAAAAAACCGACCGGCAGGGAAAGGGTTTTATTGTATATTTTAACCCGCATGTCACGCACAACGGCATTCCGGAGATAGGCAATATAATAGCTGGCCAGGTAGGTGAATCCGACCTTCAGGGCCACCATGGTGATCAGGAAGAGGCCGATAAAGATGAGGGCTTTTGTTGCCCCGTGCGGGCTGTCTATGACCCGGGTGATCAGGCTGTATAGGTTGTGCTTGATGGCATTTGCCAGTGCATCAAAGGAGGTCAGGGCGTCTTTCACCGGTATGGTTCCGTACACCTTGTTATCCATGCCGAAAAGGATCCTCAGCAAGGGGATCATGGAAATCAGCGAGAAAACGCTGAAAATGGCGCTGAGGAAATTACACAATACATTAAGGACAATGTTCTTTTTATAAGGAAGCAAATATTGACCGATGGTTCTGAAAAAGGCTTTCATGGGTTCAGTGCGGTTAACGTTTCACCAGGATATAATTTCTGAATTCTCCAAGCCTTCTTCCGCCCAGCAGGTTCTTTTCGATCCAGCTCAGTGCAACATATTTTGGCTGCTCATGCTTGAACGTGTTAAGATTGACAATGCGCCCGCCGTTGAACCTGAGCTTGTCAGCCCAGTTGAACTGACTGATCCATTCCTGCATGACCCGGGGGTGGGACCCTTTGAAGGTTTCGGCTTTGCTAAGGTTGCCGTAGTCAAAGTTCCCGTCGTAATAATGTTGCTTGTCCAGCTGATTCACCACCCTGACTCCTTTATGATTGATATTGAAATGTTTAATCTTCCGGTTCATCAATTCAGGCGGGCGGACCCATCCGTAGTGAAATACCCTGGCATGGGCGCTGGCAACCTTCAGTTTGTAGGTGCCTTCCTGTTGCCGGTAACGGAGGCCGTCAAAACCGGGTATCCGCCGGAAGGACTGAGCCGATTCCCATGAATGTATCTCAGGATCGTTGCGAATGATCCTTATTTCCTTGCGATACCAGCTGTGTCCGTTCTGGTAATGATCATAATCACCCCAGAAATGGATATAGTCAAACAGCAGTCCTTCTATTTCCCGGTCATTCAGGAGTTCCCTGCAGCGATCGCGGATCACGGGCAAATCGTCCTCGTGGATGACTTCATCTGACTGAAGGTAGAACAGCCAGTCCCCCTTGCATTGTTCCTTGGCAATATCGGTCTGGTGGGCGTGTTCCATGCCCCGCGGGTATTTTTCAATATCCCAGACGGTATCGATGATCCTGATCTTGGGGTTCCCGATGGACAGAATTTCCTCGCGCGTTCTGTCATCCGCATCGCTGTCTCCCAGGGCGACAACAAATTCATCAACAAGGGGCAGGATGCTCATAACAGCTTGCTTCATAGGGTAATAGAGCTTCCTTGCATTTTTGCCCATCGTAAAACCGCTGATTGTCATTATTGGTTTGTAAATTAAAACGTTGAAAAATGAGTCTTATTTCCCGGTGTAGGTTGAGGGTGAAAGCCTGAGTAGCTCCTCCCTGACCTCCGCGGGCAAATTGAGGTTATTGATGAATGCAGCCAGGCTTTCGCGGCTGATGGGCTTATGCTGTCGCGTTAGTTCCTTGAGCGCTTCATAAGGTTTGGGATATCCTTCACGGCGCAGTATGGTCTGGATCCCTTCGGTAACGACAGCCCAGTTGTCGTTCAGGTCACGGTCAATGGCTTCCCTGTTCAGCAGCAGCTTATCCAGCCCTTTCAGCAAGGAATGAAAGGCAATGATGGTATGGGCAAAGGGAACTCCTATGTTCCTCAGGACGGTGGAATCGGTAAGATCCCGCTGCAGTCTTGAAACAGGCAGTTTTGCTGCCAGGTGCTCGAAAATTGCATTGGCCAGCCCCAGGTTGCCCTCCGAGTTTTCGAAATCAATCGGGTTGACCTTGTGTGGCATGGTGGAGGAACCGACTTCGCCGGATCTGATCTTTTGTTTGAAGTATTCCATGGAAATGTAAGTCCAGCAATCGCGGTCGAGATCGATTAAAATGGTGTTCACCCGTTTCATGGCATCGAAAATCGCGGCGAGGTTATCGTAATGTTCAATCTGGGTCGTCGTCTGGGATCTCTTAAGTCCCAATGTGTTATCCACAAATTCATTGCTGAATTCAATCCAGTCTATATCCGGATAGGCAGCATAATGTGCATTGAGATTTCCCGTGGCCCCTCCGAATTTTGCTGAAAAGGGCACAGCCATCAAATGATCTTTTTGTATCGACAGCCTTTCGGTGAAAACACTTATTTCTTTTCCCAGCCGGGTGGGGGATGCGGGTTGTCCATGCGTAAAAGCCAGCATGGGTATGTCTTTCCATTCCTCAGCCATGGATCTTAGCTTCCCAAGGATCTGGTTCAGCAGCGGATAATAGATGGAATTCATGGCATCCCGCAAGGACAAAGGCACAGACGTGTTGTTAATATCCTGTGAGGTAAGGCCGAAATGAACGAATTCTTTAAAATCCGACAGGTTAAGCTTTTCGAATCTCTCTTTCAGAAAGTACTCAACCGCTTTGACATCGTGGTTGGTTGTCTTCTCTATATCTTTGATATATTGAGCGTCATCGGCATTGAAATCGATGTAGATTTTCCTGAGGGCATCATATTGGGCAGACCTGAATTTTTTCAGCTGCGGCAAGGGAAGTTTACACAAGGCTATGAAATATTCAATCTCCACCATTACACGGTAACGGATCAGTGCATATTCGGAAAAATAGCCTGCACAGGCGGAAACCGTTTTACGGTAACGTCCGTCGACCGGTGAAATAGCCGTCAGTTTTGTCAGTTCCATACCAGCTCTGTTTGAAGCGATAAAATTAACAACAAATACGCAATAAACATGGGTAATCAACTTTATAATGTTGTAAATTTTCTTTACCATTGCATCATAAAAAAAATATTATGTTCAGGATTAGTTCAGTCCGTTTAAGGTTAGCCCTGTTAGCTGCAGCTATCTTTCCCGTCTCATCCTTTGTGTCCGATTCAGTGTCAACAGAAAAAGCGGCGGCTAAACCCCAGTTCAGGGTATATGTGTATGAAATCCGCAAGGACATTGCAAAGCCTGCCTGGTATGTTACGCAGAAAGCCTTTGAAGAAGCCGGAAAGTGGAAGGCCGATTACATTATCCTGCACCTTAACACCTACGGGGGCCAGGTCAATTATGCCGATTCCATCCGCACCAGGATTCTGAACAGTACGGTGCCGGTGATCGGCTTTATTGACAACCAGGCAATTTCGGCCGGGGCGCTTATATCCATTGCCTGTGACAGTCTTTATATCCGTCCCGGCGGAAGCATCGGAGCCGCAACCGTAGTCGATCAGACGGGCAATGTTGTTCCCGACAAATACCAGTCGTTTATGCGTTCCACCATGCGGGCGACGGCTGAAGCCCACGGAAAAGACACCGTCATTACAGATCAGGACACCGTCATCAGCTGGCACCGTGACCCGCATATCGCTGAGGCCATGGTCGACCCGTCAATCGTGGTCCCCGGCCTTGATGATTCGCTGAAAGTGGTGACGCTGACTGCTGAGGAAGCCATTCTGTGGAATTTTTGCGAAGGCATGGCTTCCAACATCAACGAGGTGCTTGACAAGACAGGACTGCAGGGCAGTGAACTAAAATATTTCAGGCCTACTGCCATAGGTAAACTGATAGGGTTTCTTATGAGCCCCGTTGTTCAGGGGATATTGATCATGATCATGCTCGGCGGCATATATTTTGAACTCCAGACGCCGGGAATTGGCTTTCCCCTGGCTGCTGCCGGTGTGGCGGCTTTATTATACTTTGCACCGCTATATCTCGAAGGCCTGGCTGAAAACTGGGAGATGTTGCTTTTCCTGGCCGGGATGATCCTGCTGATCCTCGAGATATTCGTGATTCCCGGATTCGGCGTGGCCGGGATATCCGGCATAGCGCTTATGGTTATCGGCCTTACTCTCAGCCTGGTCGATAATGTTGTATTCAGGCTGGAAGGCATTGATGCGCTGTGGCACCTGGTAAAAGCATTGATGACGGTGCTGATAGCCCTTTTCATGGCTTTTATGCTCTTTATCCTGGGCTCGAAGCGTTTTGCCTATTCAAGAGCATTTAAAAGCTTTGCCCTGGAAACCACGGAACAAAAGGACGAAGGCTTTATCAGCATCGATACGAGGCAAAAGGGGATGACCGGAAAGACCGGTATCGCTCACACCGTTTTGCGACCGTCAGGGATGGTCGATATTGACGGCGAGATCTTTGATGCCGTGGCCGAGATGGGCTTTATAGGGAAAGGTGAGGCCGTAAAAGTTATCCGTGATGAAGCAGGGCAGCTTTATGTAACAAAAATCTGACCGGGGTTGCTGCATTATGCGTAGTTCATCCCTTATCCGATATTTGCTGTACGGTATACTTGCCGTGTTTGTCATCGCCGGCATCGAAGCTTCGCGCGTTTACCACAAAGCATACGGAGCCAACATTTTTACGCCGGGTAAAAAACCCTATTATATTTATATACCCACGGGTGCAGCCATTGAGGATGTATTTGCCCTGCTGTATGATGCCGGGCTGGTTAAAAATAAAAACACACTGGAATGGGTAGCGGAAAGGAAAAACTACCGCAAGCATATAAACTCAGGGAGATACAGGATCAGGAACAGGATGTCGAACAACGATCTGATCGATATGCTGAGGGCAGGTCTCCAGGAGCCGGTGGAACTTGTGCTTAACAATATAAGAACGCTGGAAGACCTGGCTGTAAGGGTATCCGAACAGGTTGAGCCTGACACGGCTGAGATCATGAGCCTTCTCCGTGATCATTCAATCCTTGAAGAACTGGGTTTTAATACATCCACCATTATGGGGATGTTTATTCCCAATACCTATGAATGCTGGTGGAATATTTCGGCAAAAGGCTTTCTCGAACGAATGAAGAAGGAATACAACCGGTTCTGGAACCGCGAACGCATATACAAGGCCCAGCGTGTCGGTCTGAGTCAGAATGAAGTGATAACCCTCGCTTCCATTATCGTGAATGAAACCGGCAAAACCGAAGAGTACAGACGAATCGCCGGTGTGTATTTGAACCGGCTGAAAAAGGGAATAAAATTGCAGGCAGATCCCACCGTGAAATATGCCCTGGGGAATTTTGAGATCAAACGGGTGCTGAAAAAGCATATCACCGTCGATTCGCCCTATAACACTTATAAATATTACGGATTGCCACCCGGTCCCATTGGCATGCCTTCCATACAGGCCATTGATGCCGTGCTGGATTTCGAGCAGCATGATTACCTGTATTTCTGCGCCAAAGAGGATTTCTCGGGCTATCATAATTTCGCCCGTACCCTTGAACAGCATAATAAGAACGCCCGTACATACCAGCGTGCACTGAACAAGCGCAAAATTTTAAAGTGAATCTGGGAAAGATTTGGTAAAAAGTGTAATTTCATCCGGCCCCAAGCCAGCCTAAAAAGAAATTCGCCCATGGAAAAGATAAAGTTCGGAACCGACGGATGGAGAGCTGTCATTGCCAGGGATTATACCATTGAGTCGGTTTCCAAAGTAGCCTATGCCACAGCCCTTTGGCTCACGCGGAAGTATAAGAATCCTGCAGCCGTGGTGGGATTTGATTGCCGCTTCGGAGGCGAAATGTTCATGGAAGCGGTTGCCAAAATACTGGCCTCAAAAAGCATCAGGGTATATATTTCTGAACAGTTTGTTTCAACACCGATGGTTTCCCTTGGAGTCAGGATGCTGAAAGCAAACTGCGGGATCATGATATCCGCCTGCAACGGCCCCGTCAACTATAACGGATACAAGCTCAAAGGCGATCACGGAGGGCCCATGTTCGAAAAGGACATAAGGGATATCGAGAACCTGATCAGCAATGAGAATGAGATCGATCTTGAATTGCTCAACTGGAATACTATGCTCGAACAAGGCCTGATCCAGTATATTAACCTTGAAAATATTTATAACAAGCAGATCAGGGATAATTTCTCACTCGAAGACTTCAGGAAATCAGGCCTGAAAATCGCCTTTGATGCCATGTACGGCAGTGGTCAGAATATCATGAAAAAACTGCTGCCTGATACAGTCACCCTCCATTGTGAGGTCAATCCCGGTTTTAACAGGATCCCTCCCGATCCGGTCAGGAAAAACCTTCATGAACTGGCTGAGCTGATCACCCATAGCAAGGATATTGATTTGGGCCTGGCCGTTGACGGCGATGCCGATTGTGTTGTCCTTTTCGATGCGGAGGGAAACCTGTATGATGCCAATACCATCCTGCTGATCCTGATCCATTACCTGGCCGGATACAAACAGGCCAGGGGCAAGGTTGTGGCAGGCTTTTCCAGCACCGGAAAAGTACAGCAGATCTGTGACCGGTATGAGTTGCCCCTGATACTTTCCAGGATTGGGTTTAAGGAAATTGCCAAAATCATGACGGAAGAGGAGATCATGATCGCGGGAGAAGAATCGGGTGGTATCGCAATGGGCGACCACCTGCCCGAGCGGGATGGTTTGTGGGCAGGACTAATGGTAGCCAGGGCCATGGTTGATACCGGCAAATCATTGCGCCAGTTATTGGATGAAGTGTACGCCATCACCGGCCCATTCGCTTATGAAAGGATTGACCTTGACCTAAACCGGAATATCCGCAACAAGGTGATCGATAATTGCAAAAACAACGTCTACCAGCATTTCGGACCTTATACCATTATAAAAACGGTTTCCCTTGACGGCTTTAAATACCACTTCAGTGAAAACCGGTGGCTGCTGATCAGAGCATCGGGCACTGAGCCTGTGATAAGGCTATATGCCGAATCTGAAACGCCCGAAGAAACCCGGTCTATTATTATGGCCGCCCGGAATACACTGGTCAGCAATTCCTGACAGGCTGTCACAACACGTTTACTTCCATGTCCAGCAATATGCCAAAGCGAGTCTGAATCGCCCGCCGGATCTTCCGGGCATATTCAATAATATCGGTCCCTGTAGCCCCTCCGTGGTTCACGATCACCAGGGGTTGCCTGTTGTAGGCTTCCACCTTTCCTATTTTCCTTCCTTTCCAGTGGCATTGCTCGATCAGCCAGGCAGCCGACAGCTTGATGCTGTTGCCTTCACAACTGTATGAGGGCATGGAGGGATAAAATTGCCTGAGTGACTCTGCCTTTTGAATGCTGACCATGGGATTTTTAAAAAAACTTCCGGCATTGCCTAATTTGACGGGGTCAGGCAGCTTTTTGCCCCGGATCGCTATGATGGCCTCACGGATAGTCTGGATGGTGGTATCGGGATAATTGTCAAGTTCCTTTTCCAGGTCAGGATAATGCGTGGTAAAAACCGGATCCTTGCGAAGCCTGAAAGTAACGTGCGTGATGACAACCTCGCTTTTCATCTCACGCTTGAAAATGCTGTCGCGGTATCCGAAATGACATTCAGAGGCTGAAAAAATGGTTCGCTTTTTATTATTAATCCTGATCCCTTCAACGCTTTCAATGCAATCTTTCACTTCTACACCGTAGGCCCCGATGTTTTGCACCGGACTGGCCCCTACATGGCCGGGAATATGGGATAGGTTCTCCAATCCACCCCAGTTGTTCCTTACACAATAATCCACCAGGTCATCCCAATTCTCACCGCAGCCTGCCCTCACCCAAATGAATTCACCCGATTCACCGGTCTTTTCAAAACCTTTTATCAGCGGATGGATGATCAGGCCGTTAAAATCCTGCGTGAACAGCACATTGCTTCCTCCTCCGAGAACGAATCTGCAATCCCATTCAGGCCGGTTGTGATCCAATAATTCCGTCACCTCTTCCGCCGATCGGGGGACTGCCATCCACCTGGCATTCGCTTCAATCCCGAAGGTGTTGTAGGCCCTCAATGAAACATTCTCCTGTATCGTAAGCATTACGCAAATCCAATGAATTGCAAAGATAGTTTAATTTAAGAACCAAAAGATAGTGACAAGTGACGAGTGACAAGTGACGAGTGACAAGTGACAAGTGGAGCTCCTGCTAACTTCTAACAACTAACTACTAACTTCTTCCCCCATATTTTTTACCTTAGCACCAGTTTTAATCTATTTGCATGAGAATCTGCATCTCAGTTACCAATGATGTTTATACCGATCAGCGGCTGGACCGCACGGTAAGAACCCTGGTTAAGGCAGGCTATGCTGTATGCGTTGTCGGCCGGAAGCGAAATCCGTTCCCTTCCGACATTAAGTACCCCTGCAGGGTAAAGCGCTTTCACCTCCTTTTTAATAAAGGTCCTTTATTTTATGCCGGGTTCAATTTCAGGTTATTTTGATTCCTGCTGGTCTCCAAAGCTGATATTCTGCTGTCGTGCGATCTCGATACCCTGCCTGCCAACTATATCGCTGCCGGCCTTCGGCGAATGATCCTGGTTTACGACAGCCATGAGTATTTTACGGAGGTCCCTGAACTTGTTGGCAGACCGTTGACGAAGAAACTATGGGAATGGATTGAAAAGAGGATGCTGCCCCGTATCCGGCATGCCTACACCGTGAGTCCCTCCATTGCCCAAGCATACAACGAAAAATACGGCATCCGGATGCAGGTGATCTTCAACTTTCCCTATCGCAGAAAATCATTCCCGGAGCCCGGTTTTAAACTGAAAAAAGGGAATGAGCATCTCATCCTATATCAGGGATCCGTCAATGTGGGCCGCGGTCTCGAACTTGCAGTGCTGGCCATGAAATTTGTTGAAAATGCAAGACTGGTGATTGTCGGAGACGGCGATATCCTGCCTGACCTTATAAAACTTTGTGATATTGCGGGCCTTTCAGATCGTGTCACATGCTGCGGCAGGGTTTCCCCCTCCCAGCTTTCACAATATACCGTACAGGCAGACCTTGGCATTTCCCTCGAGGAAGATCTCGGGCTGAATTACCGGTATGCTTTGCCCAATAAGCTTTTTGACTATATACAGGCCGGCATTCCCGTCCTCGTTTCTGACCTTCCTGAAATGGCCGCTGTTGTGAAGAAATATGATATCGGAAGAACGGTGAAAACAACAGATCCCCGTGAACTGGCAGCCTGCTTTACCTCCATGCTGAACGACCTGTCGCAAAGGAACCATTGGAGAGAAAAAGCCCTGGAAGCAGCAGAGCAGCTTTGCTGGGAAAATGAGGAAGCTAAACTGCTGCAGGTTTTCAACCAGCTGACCTGATCATTTTTGCTGCAGACTGCCATCCTTATTCAGTACCGGTTATACGATACAACCTCCCCTGCGGGCTTGCGTTTCTTCGGCCGGATCTCTTCCGTGGCCGGATAGCCGATGGTAATGATCAGCTCAACCCTTTTGTTGTTGGGTATGGCTAAAAGCTTTTTCACCTTTTTTTGGTTGAACCAGCCGATCATACAGGTGCCCAGCCCTTCCTCCAAAGCCTGCAGGCAAAGGTGAATCGCTGCAATACCGATATCTATCAGAGGATATTCGATATCCTTAACCACCTGGCCGATGCCGGAAGTTAAATTGGCCTTTTCTCTGACTACAACAACATGCACCGGTGCCTGCTTGGTGAAATGATTCATGGCCAGCACCCGGTCATGAATGGCATCGGCAAGATTATTTCTAAGCCCCGCTTCATCCACAACAATGAATTTCCAGGGTTGCGCATTGCAGGCTGAGGGTGAGAAGCGGGCTGCTTCAAGACAGCGATCGATCTTTTCCTTTTCAACCGGTCGGGTATCATAAGCCCTTGTACTCTGCCGGGTTTTCACCATATCGAGGAAACTGGAAAAATTCTTCATGCCGGCGATATTTTCGACAAAAATACTGGTTTTTTTGTTTTTTGAAACTGACAAATTCAGGCCCTTCTGACGGTGACTGGTCTTTGTGCTACAGATCCCGTTTCTTCAGCACGAGGAATATCAGGTACACAAAAAGCGAGGCATAAAGAAGCGCCATCCCCAGATCCTGCAAGGCCACATAATCCTGTGTTTCACGCAGGAGGTATTTGCTGAATGGTAAATGTATCAGGTTATTGATTGACCTGAGGGGAAAGAGGTTTTTAATCCAGTCGGTTTTGATGCGGAAGACAACGATGGGCTCAACAATGTAAGTGTAGAGTATCAATAAGCCCATGGTCAGTCCTGTTCGCCTGATTACCAGCGCCAGTAAAAAAGCAACCAGCTGGTACAGGGTAACCTGAAGAAAATAGGCGGGCAGAAATTCCGCATATTTCACGACTTCATGAAATTCAAGGTCCCTCGTGTAAATGAACCCAAAGACCAGTCCCGTTAACAAAAGGAATGCCATGGCCGACAAACTGAGCAGCAGAATAAGAAAAAACTTTGAAATCATAAATTCGCCACGGCTCAAGCCGTTCATGATGTTCTGCCGGAGTGTGCCGTAACTGATCTCATTGCAAACCGATATGATGACATAAATGGCCAGGATGATTTTAAGGAATCCTGCCACATAGGTAATATTATGCCAGATATCGGGAAACTGAAGCAACGGGACACGGGAAGGATCAATGACATTGTTGATCATTTCTCCTTTACCTGCAAGCCAATCAAGAAAGAACTTTGCACTCAGGAAGACCAGCAGCAGGATCACAATATGAAGCCCCGCGAAAACCCAGAACGGAGTGTGAACCCTGAGTTTATGCCATTCCAGTTCAAAAAGTCGTTTCATGGTTGCTCTTTAAGGATGTCAAGAAATTGTTTTTCAAGTGATTTTCTGCGTGTCAGAAAATGAGTGATGATAATGCCCTTTTTTGTGAGATACTGGCTGAATTCACTCACTTTATCAACGGGGATCAGGGCAACAACTTTCCCGTTATCTTCTTCCGATTGAATGATATGAGGATATGCTTCAACGGTTTTTTGCAACAGCTCCCTGTCGGTAGCGCCCAGCTCAACCCTTTGTTCTGTTTCCGAAACATCGCTCACAAGGCCCGAGTAAACAAGTTTACCCTTGTCGAGGATGCAAAAATGGCTGCAGACCTTTTGCACTTCATCCAGTAAATGGCTTGCCAGGATCACCGTTTTGCCAAGCTTTGACACCGCTATAATAATTTCCCTTATTTCTGCAATCCCAACCGGATCCAATCCGTTGGTCGGTTCATCGAGGATCAGCAGGGGAGGGTCGCTGAGCAGGGCTGCTGCCAGCGCAAGCCGTTGCTTCATGCCCAGCGAGTAAGTGCGGAAGGGGCTGTTTCGCCTTTCATACAGGCCGACAGTCTTCAACACCTCGTCGATTCTGTCGTGGCCGGCTTTCTTGATGGTGGCAATGATTTTTAAGTTCATTACGGCAGAAAGGTAAGGATAGAAACTGGGAGTTTCCAGCAAAGAGCCAATGCTGCGACGGTTTTCCGTTTTCGATGTGCTCCCGCCAAACCAGGAATAAGATCCGGATGTCGGATTTATAACGTCCAGTAACATACCCAGGGTCGTTGTCTTGCCGCTGCCATTGGGACCCAGTATTCCAAAAACGCTGCCCTCCGGTATTTCGAGGGTGAGGTTGTCAACCGCCTTGATACGGCCGTAATGTTTGGTAAGTTGTAACGTTGATACTGCAGGTTTCAATAGAATATATTTTTAAAATATTGACGATTATGCACTGTGCCGGACATGAAACTGTCACAGCTTGGTATCCAGCTTGCTTTTAAGCTCCATGAATTTTTTAAAATCCAGTCCGCCAACCACATCAATGATCGTATATGTTTCAGCGTTTTCAATCAGGGCAACGAGGCCAACCATTTTCTCTCGTTTTTCTTGCCCGAACAGAAAGATCTTATTACCCTGTTCGGAGATGAGCATCAGTTCCTGAAAGTTTTCAGTTTTCAGCCTGGTTTTCAAATCAGTGAACTCTTCAGGCTTAAAAGCCCGGTTTGCTTTATTGTAATGCAGAACCCTGATTTCCTCAATATCCTTTACCAGGTCAGAAAAATCGGGATTCTTCGCGGGGTCGAGCATTTGCAGGGTACTGCTGTAGATGAAAACATTGTTATCCTCCTTGTATTCCTTCCTGAACCTGTCAATGCTTTTGCTTTGACCTGACAAAGAAACTGAATAAATAAACAGCAGCGGGAATAATAATTTTTGCATGGTTTTTGTTATTTATAAAAACAAAAAGATTCTGAGACCTATTTGACCCTTTAATGACACGATTATAATCAATTATTATTACATAACGAACCCGTTTTAAAGATTATTTAAGCAACCGCTTGAAAATGTTGAAAGAAAAACCAATGACCGATGCAACCTTTTTTGATAAAATGAATCATTTTATTTATCGTTGCTGATTGATACAGAATTTAGTATTTAGAATTTAGAAGTTATAATTTAGAATAAAGTGCCAAATGCCAAGAGCTAAAAGCCAACAGCCAAG